>JBHHWO010000023.1:0-42358 GCA_046756565.1 Thermoanaerobaculia bacterium
AGCGGATAGGCGATCACCGACGTCCAGTACTGCAGTCCGAACCCCAGGATCGCGCCGAGGATGCCTCCGCCCAAGACAATCGCCGGCAGCTTCGACTTGTAGTGCCCGAGCGCCTCCCAGACGTCCTCGATGGGATAGGGCGTGTAGGCTTCTATCTCCGTGTAGCCGGCTTCGCGGGCGGCCTCGATGGCCTTGATCAGGCGCCGTGGGCCACCGAACTCGGCCATTACGCCGAACAGAGGTTGGCGCTGCCGGCTCATTCCGCCTCCTCATTCAGTTCCGGCTCGGGCACGATGGTGCGCATCTCGAAGATCGAGATCATCGGCAGGAAGCGCAGGAACAGAAATAGCAGCGACAGGAACAGGCCGATCGTTCCGATGAAGGTAGCCCAGTCCCAGAACGTTCCGCTGAACATGCCCCAGGACGACGGGATGAAATCACGGTGCAAGCTGGTGACTACGATCACGAACCGCTCGAGCCACATGCCGACGTTGACGAACATCGCGACCACCCAGACCATCCACGGGGTGCGGCGGACCTGCTTGAGCCAGATCAACTGCGGTGCCAGCACGTTGCACAGCAGCAGAAGGTGCCACTGCACGCGGTACGGCCCCTGGATCCGGTTGAGGATCATGAACTCCTCGTACTGGTTGCCGCTGTAGAAGGCCAGGAAGATCTCGACCATGTAGCCGTAGGCCACTATCAGTCCGGTCGCCAACATCACCTTGGCCATGTTCTGGATGTGACGCAGGGTGATGAAGTCTTCGAGGTGGAAGACCTTTCGTAGCGGTACCGACAGCGTCAGGACCATGGCGAAGCCGGCGAAGATGGCGCCGGCAACGAAGTAGGGCGGAAAGATGGTCGCGTGCCAGCCCGGTATCTGGCCGACGGCGAAGTCGAAGCTGACGATCGTGTGAACCGAAACGACCAACGGCGTGGCGAGCCCGGCGAGCAGCAGATAAGCGGTTTCGTAGTTGTGCCAATGGGTTGCCGAGCCGCGCCATCCCATCGCCATGAAGCCGTACACGATCTGCTTGAATCGCTTTGTGGTGCGGTCGCGCAGCGTGGCCATGTCGGGGATCAGGCCGACGTACCAGAAGAGCAGCGAGGCTGTCGCATAGGTCGACACCGCGAACACGTCCCACAGGAGCGGGCTCCGGAACTGCGGCCACAACTGCATCGTGTTGGGGTAGGGCAGGAGCCAATACGCCAGCCACGGTCGGCCCACATGAATCAGCGGAAAGATGCCGGCGCAGGCGACGGCGAACAGTGTCATCGCTTCCGCGAAGCGATTGATGGAAGTCCGCCACGGTTGCCTGAGCAGCAAGAGAATCGCCGAGATCAGGGTGCCCGCGTGGCCGATCCCGATCCACCAGACGAAGTTGATGATCGCGAAACCCCAGCCGACCGGTATGTTCAGGCCCCAGATCCCGGTGCCCTCGAAGAGCAGCTTGGCCAGGGCCAGAAGCAGCAGGTTCAGCAGCAGGAACGAAGCGCCGAACGCGGGAAACCACCACTTCGGGGTCTTTGCCAGAACGACTTCGCTGATCTTGTCGGTCACCGAGCCCGGGGTATGGCCCGGGCCGACGATCGGCGGCCTCGCCAGGATCTCGGTCGAGACGTCCGTGGACCGCTTCTGGCTCATGCGTGGCCGCCGTCCGGTCTGTCGAGATCCGGATTGGGATTGTGAAGCGCCGCCATATAGGTCGTGCGCGGCTTGGTCGCGAGCTCTTCGAGAATCCCGTAGTCCCGCGGCGAGGCCTTGCGCTTGGAGACCTCCGAGTCTGGGTCGTTGATGTCACCGAAGACGATCGCCCGAGTCGGACACGCCTGCTGGCAGGCGGTAACGATCTCTCCGTCGCGGATCTTGCGACGCTCCCGCTCGCTGGCGATCCGGGCCTGGTTGATCCGTTGGACGCAGTAGGTGCACTTCTCCATCACGCCGCGTGATCTCACGGTGACGTCAGGGTTGCGCATCAGCTTGGCCACCGGAGTCTCGAAATCCTGATAGAGGAGGAAGTTGAAGCGCCTCACTTTGTAGGGGCAGTTGTTCGAGCAATAGCGGGTGCCCACACATCGGTTGTAGGTCATCTCGTTGAGACCCTCCGAGCTGTGGGTGGTGGCGGCGACCGGGCAGACGACTTCGCATGGCGCCTGTTCGCAGTGCATGCACATGACCGGCTGGTGGTGAACCTCGGGAGCGTCGAGATCGCCCTCGAAGTAGCGGTCTATCCGGAGCCAGTGCATCTCGCGGCCGAGAGCGACCTGCTCCTTGCCCACCACCGGGATGTTGTTCTCGGACTGGCATGCCACCACGCACGCATTGCACCCGGTGCAGCTACCGAGGTCGATCGACAGTCCCCAGGCGTAGCCGTTGTATTCGAAGTCCGGATACAGGCTGACGTTCTCGCCGGCGGCGTGCCCCATGTGCTTGGCGAACTCGGGGTCTTCCCGGAAATGGTCGAGCGACGCGGTACGCACCAGATGCCGATCGTGGGCGGCCTCGCTCTCGAGCTCGATGTTGTTGTGAAGCTGCGTGCTGGCCAGCGGCTTCGCGCCGTCCCGCCTGGTGAGCGTGACCGGTGCCAGCCAAGGCGCTGTGGAGCCTCGCAGCCGGTAGACGTTCGCACCGGCGCCGTCGCCGACGCGGCCGGACCGGGTGCGCCCGTAGCCGAGGTGGACGGTAACGGTTCGGTCCGGTTGCCCGGGCTGGATCCAGACCGGCAGCTCGAGGTTGCGGCCGTCCACGGCAAGCGCGACCAGATCTTCGTTGGCCAGACCGAGACGGGAGGCCATTCCCGGTCCGATAATCGCCGCGTTGTCCCAGGTTAGCTTGGTCAGCGGCTTGGGACATTCCTGGAGCCAACCATTGTTGGCATAGCGGCCGTCATAGATCGTCGGATCTGGCCGGAAGACGATGGCGTCGGTGCCCGGGTCGGATGCGCTGCCGAGCGCTTCGGTTACGGCCTGCAAATCAACCGTTGCCGCTTCGGGACTCGGCGCGGATTCGGCGACGAAGCCGTCGTGGACTGCCCGGCGAAACCGAGTTTCGAAATCGGAGGCCGAGATCTCGCCGCTCTCGCTCCAGCCCTGGCGCCAGGAGGCTTCGAGAATCTCCCGGGCGTTCGTGATTTCGGCTCCCGAGAGGGCTGCAAAGAACTCGATCGGCGATTTGCCATCGTAGAGCGGCTCGATCAGGGGCTGGCGCAGGGTCGCGGTGCCATCGAAGCTCCGGGCGTCGCCCCAGCTCTCGAGATCGTGGGCCTGAGGCACGTGCCACTGGCAGAAGGCCGCGGTCTCATCTTCGTAGAGACCGAAATGGATGCAGTTGGCGACCTTGTACATCGCGGCTCTGAAGTCCAGATCGGCGGGCGTGTCGAATACCGGGTTGGCGCCCGCGACGATCAGCATGTCGACCTCTCCGGCATCCATCGCGGTGGCGAGCTCGACCAGAGACTCGGTCCCCAGATCATCGGTTACCAGACTCGGCGTTCGAAGCTCGACCGTCGTGCCCAGGTTGCCCAGATGTTCGTTGATGGCGTGCGCGAGGGCATGGACTGCCGGGGGACAGCAGTCGCCAGGGACCACGACCGAGGCTCCCCGGTGGTGAATCAGATCTTCGGCCGCCGACTCGATCCAGTGTCCGACACCATCACCGAGATTCTCGGCTGCCTCGACCGCCGGGACCCCGACAGCGGCTGCCAGGGCGACCACCGCAGCTTCGAACCGGACAGCTGGAACCGGCAACCGGTGGTCGGCGGTCGCTCCGGTCGCGGTGAAGGTGGACTCGATCGCGTAGAGCCGGTTCATGGCCTCGGTCGACTGGGCGTCTTCCGACGTGTGCACCCTGCGCGCGTCCATGAACTCGCGGGCGTAGCGGACGGTCCCGGCCCCCTGGGTCAGGAAGTCGGAGTCGAGAGACACGACGACGCGGGCGCGGTCGAAGCGATAGCGGGACTCGAGCGGCCGGCCGAAGGCGAGCTTGGCGCCCGCGATAGCGGGCTCGGAACCGGCGGCGGAGTACTGGTGCCAGCGTGCGGCGGGATGCTCCGCCAGAAGGCGCCGGATCTCGCGAATCAGGGTCGGCGAAGTCGTCTGCCCGGTCAGAACGCGGAGCTTGACGTCTCCGAAGGCACCCAAGGCGACCAGAGTGCTCGTGGCGTCGGCCAGAAACGCGGTCCAAGAGGAGATTCGCCCGAGCTGCTTGACGACCTGCGAACGGTCCGGATCGTAGAGACCCAGGATCGCGGCCTGAGCGAAGATGTCGGTCGCGCCCAGGCTGGCCGGGTGCTCCGGGTTGCCCTCGATCTTTGTCGGACGGCCGGCGTGACTCTCGACCAGCACCGGCTGGGCCCAGCCGTCGAAGTCGAGCGACGACGCGTAGTGAAGCGGCTTGCCGGGCACCAGGTTCTCGGGTTGCTCCACGAATGGCACTATCTTTTCCGGCGGTTGCCGGGTGCAGGCGGTGAGGCCGCCGAGGGCGAGCGAAGCCCCCGCGAGCTGGAGGAACCGGCGCCGGCTGACGCCATCGGGCCACTCGGCCGAAAAGGCCGGGAACTCGCGATGAATCAGCTCGCGGAAGTCGGGGTCGCCCGCGAGCTCGTCCAGGCTGCGCCAGAACTGCCGGCCGTGAGAGCCCTCGAGGCTCGAGCGGGTCGCGGCCAGATCCCTGGATCGGTTCGATTCAGTCACGGTGCTCGGAAGAGCCTCATCGATGGCAGACCGAGCAATTGAGCTTGCTCTGGATGTTGTACTCGGCCACCAGCTCCTGGCCCAGCTGACGTTGACCCGGCCGGCCGCCCGGCGCGGTCCAGGACATGTTGACCAGCTCCTCGCGAGGCCGGACGAACAGCTCCGGCTGGCGATGGCATTTGAGACACCACTCCATCTGTAGCGACTCGGCCTGGTAGATCAGCGGCATCTCGTCGACCCGGCCGTGGCAGGTCGCACAGCCGATCCCCTTGGAGGCGTGGATCGAATGATCGAAGTACACGAAGTCCGGAAGGTCATGAATGCGCTCCCAGCGGATCGGCTCCCGATCCGCGAAGCTCTGACGTACCGGCTCGAGCATCGGGCTGTCCGCCCAGATCTGCTTGTGGCAGTTCATGCACGTGGCAGTGGCCGGGATGCCGGCGCTGGCCGCGTTCTCGACCGAGCTGTGACAGTAGCGGCAGTCAATACCGAGAGCCGCGGTGTGGTGATCGTGGCTGAACGGCACCGGCTGTTTGATCACGACGCCCTGGCCGGTGTTGTACGAAGAACGATCCAGCTCGGCGAACACCCATCCAAGGGCGCCGACGAGGAAGACCGCTCCGAAGAGCGTCACCCTGGAAATGGTGTTCGTGCTCCGGTGGAATATCTGGGGCATGATCGTCCGGATCGAGCCTGAAAGTAACCTGCCCGGGCGTACCAGGCAAACAGTTCATCCGACCTTGTGAAAGATTTCACAAGAAGCGCGAAGGATATACTCCCGGTGCGGGTTGTCAACCGTCCGTGAAGAGAGAAGCGCTCGAAAATACCGGCCGGAGGCGGTAAGCTCCGGCGTCGATGAGCGACGCGCCGCCAGAGCTGACCGGTGTCGACGACGAGAACGGCGCGAGCCCTCTGCGCGCCTTCTTCGGGCTGTTTGTGGTTCCACTGGTCGTGGTCCTTATCTGTGTGGGCGTCTTCGTGGGTTTCGGCTGGATCGCCTACGACCATCAGGACATCGACGACTACCTGAACGACCTGCGGTCCTCGTGGAAGCCGCGGCGCGCTCAGGCCGCTTACGAGTTGTCTAAGATCCTGGTCGCCGACCCGGATGCGCTGGCCCTGGATCCGGCCGCCTCTGCGGAAGTCCGGCGCCTCTTCGAGGAGGCGGAAGATCCGGAGATCAAGCGATACCTGGCTCTGGTTCTCGGCTACACTCGCGATCCCGTAGCGGTGTCATTACTGACGGCGGCGCTCGACTCCGAAGCCGACTCGCAGACGCGGATCTACCTGCTCTGGGCGCTCGGCGGTATCGGAGACTCGAGCGCGCTGCCGGCACTCGTCAACGAGCTCGGATCCGACGACCCCGGCATCCGCAAGGTCGCCGCCTACGCGCTCGGTGAGCTCGGAGACGCCTCCGCGCTGCCACGGCTGGAAGCCATGCTCGAGGACGGCACCGCCGACGTGCGCTGGAATGCGGCGCTGGCGGTGAGCCGTCTCGGAAGCCGGGCCGGAGTGCCGGTTCTGAATCGCATGCTGGACCGGCGGATCACCGGAACGGTGCAGGAGATCACTCCCGAGCAGCAGGAAGAGACCATGATCGGCGCTCTGGGAGCGCTGGCTCGCGTGGAGGGACGCGAGTCGATCGAAGTCTTCATCGATCTCGCCGAAAACGATCCGAGCTACCGGGTCCGTCAGGCCGCGATCGACGCGCGCCGGTTCGTCGAGCAGCAGTCCGATTCGGCCACCGAATAGGTCGAGCGGCTCTCGGCCGGCGCGGCTTCCTGAAGCCGGCGCTCGCAGTGCACCGGTCGGAGCGCCCGCCCGACGGGAACAGGCCTCCCACCCTTGAGGGTGTGGCGCAGTCGCCGAGCCTCATAGACACTTTTTAGCCATGCGCCCCCGGGCCGAGTGAGATGATGGCCGTTCCGAATGAAAGCCGACTGGATCGGATCGCGCGTCTGCTGGTAGGCGTCCTGATATTGGCTGTTGGATGGCTCGGACCCGTGGACGACCTTCCGGGGGTCGCTTGCCGGATCCTCGGCTGGTATCCGCTGGTAACCGGCATCCTGGGCTGGTCACCACTATACGCAATGCTCGGACTGAGCACCCGCGGCCGGGTGAGGCCGCCCCGCTAGGGCTTCGAGCTGGTCGATCAGAGGTCCAGCTATACTTATCGTGCTCCATGGACCTCAAGAGACTCAAGTGGGCCTCACTCGCGGGTCTTTTGCTGGTTATCTTGTTTCTGGAGTTGGCTCGTGGACTGCTCGAGCCGTATCTGGAGACTTGGTCCGGACGGGCTGTCTGGGTCGGGGTTCTGGCGCTCGCGATGTTGTTTCTGGTGGGCGCTGTCTTTTCGGTGTTGATCCAGACCCACGAGAGGCTGGAACAGCGGAACCGCGAGCTCCTCGCGCTCGATCGTGCCGCTCGTGACATCCACGGTGAGCTAACGCTCTCCACGATTCTTCAGAAGGTCGTGGATCAAGCCTGCCAACTGATGGGTGCTGAATACGGCGCCCTCTCGGTGATCGACGATTACAGCCAGATCGTGGAGTTCGTGACCTGCGGGTTGAGCGAAGAGCAGCGGGGCGCGATCGGGCATCCGCCGATGGGCAAGGGCCTGCTCGGCATCGTCCTTCACGAGGGCCGCCACCTGCGGCTTTCGGATGTCGGTAACGATCCGAGGGGCTACGGCTTTCCCGAGAACCATCCGGTCATGGAGAGCCTGCTGGCGGTTCCAATCCTCTGTCAAGGTCCTTTTCGGGGGAATCTCTATCTGAGCGAGAAGCTCGACGGAACCGAGTTCACCGAGCAGGAGGAGGAAGCCTTGGTTCGGTTTGCGGCAACTGCGGCGGTCGCGATCGAGAAGTCATACCTTCACCACGAGCTCGAGAGCGTGGCGATCGCCGAGGAGCGCACCCGGATCGGCCGCGAAATGCACGACGGCATGGCACAGGTACTGGCCTACGTGAACACCAAGGCACAGGCGATTCGGGAGTATCTCAAAGCGGGCAAGACCGAGCAGGCCAACCAGCAGTTCGAGCAGCTGTCGACGGCCGCTCGAGAGGCGTACACCGACGTGCGCCAGGGCATACTTGCCCTGCGGTCACAGCCGACCGGAAACAGGCCGCTCGAGGAAGTTCTCACGGAGTACTTCGCTCGGTGGCGGGCATCCAGCGGTATCGGAGGCGAGATAAAGTTCGATGAGCGTCTGTCGATACCTCCGCGGGTGGAGTTGCAGCTTCTGCGCGTGATTCAGGAGTCGCTCGCCAACGTGCGCAAGCACGCCAAGGCGACGAAGGTCCGCGTCTACGTCAGGCGCAACGCGGCCGGGCTCGAGGCGGTGGTCGAAGATGACGGGGTCGGCTTCGATCCCGAGTCGGTCGCGCGCGCTGAATTGCCCCAGTTCGGATTGGCAATCATGCGAGAGCGGGCCGAGAGTGCGGGCGGTCATCTCGTGGTCGAGTCGCGCCAAGGCGCCGGGACTCGTGTATTGTTCGTGCTGCCGAAGATGGAGGAATAGACATGCGAATCCTGATAGCCGACGACCACGCTCTGTTTCGCGAGAGCCTGAGAAGCCTCCTCACCGCCAGAGATCTGGAGGTTGTCGGCGAGGCCAGTAACGGGAAAGAAGCGGTCGAGAAGTCGTGGGAGCTCAAGCCCGACGTCGTGCTTATGGACCTGGCGATGCCCGAGGTCGATGGCCTGGCGGCGACCAAGCACCTCGCCGCAGAACTGCCCGACATCAAGGTCGTGATCCTGACCGCGTCCGACGACGACGAGAGCCTGTTCGAGGCAATCAAGGCCGGTGCGAAGGGCTATTTGCTGAAGGACCTCGAGGCGGATGAGTTCTTCTCTCTCCTGGGCGCCGTCGGTCGAGGCGAGCCGGCCCTGACGCCGTCGCTGGCACGCAAGCTCCTCGACGAGTTCGCCCGCCCCGCGGGCAGGAAGAGCGACGATCCCGACGCTCTCACCGACCGTGAGCAGGAGGTTCTCGAGCTGATGGTGGATGGCGTAACCACGAACCGGCGACTTGCCAAGCAACTTGGAATCAGCGAGAACACGGTCAAGTTCCATGTCCGCAACATCCTGGACAAGCTTCATCTGCACAACCGGGCGCAGGTAGTGGCCTATGCGCTGAAGCACCGCCTGGTCGACCCGCCAACGCCTGGGTGAACCGAATCCGCTAACGCGCCTGGCCGGCGACAGCCCTGACCGCCCGTTCGGGTAGTACTTGGGACAGCCTGCGGGGGTGTCGAAGGGTCGACTGCGCACTCGTAGGCTGAGACTGGGAGAAAAGGAGCTACTCGAGATGAGCGAACGAAACGATGAAGTCGACCGTGCCCGGTTCGCGCTCAAACCCATTGAGACCGTTCTGGTCGGGAGCTCGCTTCTCGAGGGCAGTGATTCGGTGGTGGGGGCCGCCGTCGATGTGACCAAGGCTGTCGGCGGGCTATCCTCGCACGGACGCCGGGGCGCATCGTGAAGGTTCGAAAGATCCTCTTTCCAACCGACTTTTCGGACTCGGCGGACGCGGCTCTGGGACGAGCACTGTTTCTAGCCGAGCGCTTCGAAGCCGAGCTGCACATGCTCCATGCCGTGGTGCTCCACGAGTTCGATCCCAACAATCCAGGGCAGGCGTTTCCCGGATCGGAAGAGTTGTTTCGGCACCTTTTCGAGATCGCGGACTCGAAGCTGGCGGGGCTCCTGAAACAGCACCGCCGCGAGCCCTTGAAACTCCACCAGGTTCAGCGTCGCGGCGTTTCGGCGGACGACGTGATCCTTGCGTACGCCGACGAGATCGGCGCGGATCTGATCGTCATGGGCACCCACGGCCGCCGAGGGGCCGCGCGCCTGTTCCTGGGAAGCGTGGCGGAGGCGGTGACCCGGCACGCCTCGTGCCCGGTGATGACCATCCGGGCGGGCGCCCCCGAGGGTGTGGATAGCCCGGTTCACAAGATCCTGGTTCCGGTCGATTTCTCGGAGCCGTCCGAAGTGACCATTCGCTATGCAGAGCACCTCGGCCACCTCTATCACTCCGGGCTCGAGCTGTTGCACGTGGCCGAAGAGGTTCCCTATCCCTATTTCTATGTCCCGGTTCAGAGTGACGCCGTTGCCGATCGGCTCCGCCGGGCGGGAGAGGCGCTGGCGAAGCTCGCCGCCGATACCCTTTCGGAACGCGTGCAGTACACGACCTCGGTGCGCTCGGGGCGAGTCGCGAGTGAGATTCTCGATCACGCCAGGCACACCGAATGCGGACTGCTGGTCATCGGGACTCACGGCCTGAGCGGCCTCGAGCGCGTGCTGGTGGGGAGCACCGCCGAACAGGTCATCCGCGGGGCCGAGATTCCGGTCTTCGTCGTCAAGTCGAAGGGTAAGGTCCTGGTCTAGGGTCGCCGGCGGTCGACACATCTTGCCTGGGTAAGCTTCCGGGAGCCCTCGAGGCTCGCGTTCAGATACGAACTGAAAGACAATCTCCTACGGAGGAAATCGAAGTGACAGAAACCAAGGTTCTGGTAGCGGTTCTCGGCCTGATCGTTTTCGGGGCGGGAGTGATTGCCTGCGGCGGCGGAGGCGGTGGCGCCGTCGATGCGGCCGAGGTGGCCGAGGGCCACAAACTGTTCAGAGGCACCTGTGCCACGTGCCACGGTCCCAACGGCGAGGGTATGCCCAAGTTGGGCAAGAACCTCAACGCCAACGAGTTCACGCAGCGCATGAGCGACGAGGAGCTGGTGCAGTTCCTCAAGCAAGGCCGCCCGGCAACGCATCCGGACAACGATCGCGGCGTCGACATGCCACCGAAGGGAGGCAACCCGGCTCTCACCGAGGCCGACCTGGCGTTGATCGTCGCGTACATGCGCTCGCTGCAGTAGCGAGCGAAACGCTTCTATTCGAGCTGTCGGATCAGCTTCTCGAAGGTCGGCTCGTCGTCGAGTGGCTTCAGGCCGTCGTGTGATCGCAAATAGTCGGCGTCGGAGAAGCCCAGGTTGACGGCTTCCGCCACGGCGAGGATCGCGGCCTTCTTTTGACCGGCGCTGGCGCGAGCCTCGGCGAGACGAAGCCATGGGAAGACGCGATCGGGGAAGATTGCGGTCGCGATCTCGAGACTGAGGGCGGCGCGCCTGGGTGCGTTCTTGGCCATCAGCCCGCTAGGGGTATAGAAGGCCATGTGCACGAATGCCAGCTCGAGCCGGCGCCTCGCGGAGTCCGCGGCTCGAGATTCTCCTCGCGCTTGGCTCTGAAGATCCAGAACTTCCAGCTCTCGGGACAAATTGCTCGAATCCGGCGGCGCGGGCTCGTACGCGATCCGGCGGACGATGGCCCCCAGCTTCTCGCGGTACTCGCGCTCGCTCTCGATGGCTTCGGCAATCACCGAGTTTTCGTGCTTGACTCGATCGGACGAGGCCAGCGCGGCCAGGCGAGCTCGAATCGGATCCAGCGCGTCGTCGGCTGAAAGGGCCTCGAAGTCCTCCGTGATCGCGAGCAGGGCCTCGAAGGCGCCGAAGGCGTCGCCCCGCCGCTCTGCCTCCTCGGCAGCTCGCATTCGTTCCTCGAACAGCGAGGCGATGAGATCGGTCCGTGGCTCGGCCAGTCCGCGCCGCATCGCCTGAAGCTCCATCCAGCCCAGCGCCAGCTCGGCGTCCTCCTCGTCCGGCCACTGGTGGCCGCCGCTGAAGTAGTGAAACCGGTGCGCGAGCGATCCGTCGAGGAGCTCGTCGAGCTCGCGCATCTCGCGATGGTTGAAGTCATGTTTGCCCGCAGCGCCGAAGTAGGAGAACGAGACCTGATTCCAGTCCCGCCAGGGGCCGGGCAGGCCGCCGCCGACACCGATGACTCCGGCGATTCTGTCGGGAAAGGCCTTGCCCGCCATCCAGGCGAACCGGGAGGTTCCCGAAAAGCCTGCCAGATAGATGCGGGCGGGGTTCCCGGCGTATTCGCTCACAGCAACATCGAGCAGAGCGCGGAGCGCGGGTTCGTTGGGATCGGGGCTCCCAGGGGCAAGATCGCTACGAGTGCTGGCTGAGCTCAGCACGACGTAGCCGAATCGCTCTGCTGCGGGCACGAAGATGGCGCCGGCGGTTGTCGCTCGGCCACGCGGATCCATGACGATTACGACCGGCCAGGTGCGCTCGGGCTGGTAGCCGGTGGGCAGGTAGATGGCATAGCTTTCGGATTCATCGCCGCCCGGCGCCAGGGCTTCGATGAGCTCACCCCGAGCCGGCGACGCGCGGTCGCTCGCGGCAGCCGTCGCGACCGGCGCCGACTGGCTCAAAGCGAGCGTCAGAAGAAGGGCTCCGAGCAGGTTTTTCATGGCGTTCGAGGCGTCGGCGACGCACTCCTGCGCTGCTTGACAGGTTCGCCGCTTCACGTAAGAGTACGGCAACCTGAGAGCAGAGCAGGTCGTCGAGAGACCGTACCATTAGCCCACTCAGCTGATGACAGAAGAACAGAGCACTCCAGCCGAATCCGACGACCCGCCGGAGGCTCCAGCGAAGCCGGCTGCCGCTCCGGCTCACGCGAAGCCTGCGGCAGCGGCTCGCAAAGCGGAACCCAAGCCGGCGGGCGACGCCGAGATGACTCGGCGCGGTCTGTTTTCCTGGGCCGCCGTGGCTTGGGTAGGCTTCACTGCGGCCATCGGTGGCTGCATGACGGCCTTCGGACGCTTCATGTTCCCGAACGTTCTGTTCGAGCCGCCGACGTCGTTCAAGGTGGGATTCCCCGAGGATTTTCCGCCTGGTGTGGTCGATGAGCGGTTCAAGGAAGCCAACGGAGTGTGGATCGTCAACAACGACGGCCGCTTGACAGCGCTGATCGCCATTTGCACCCATCTGGGTTGCCCACCGGCGTGGCTGGAGGCGCAGAACAAATTCAAGTGCCCGTGCCATGGCAGCGGCTACTACAAGAACGGCATCAACTTCGAGGGTCCGACGCCGCGACCGCTCGAGCGGGCCAAGATCACCATCGACCCGGACGATGGTCAGATTCTCGTGGACAAGGCGCAGAAATACCTCTGGGAGCAAGGCCAGTGGGACGATCCGAACTCCTTTATCGAGGCGAGCTAAGCGACTAGATGCAACAGCTGAAAGATCTCCAGAAAGCCATTGTCAAGTCCCAGATCTGGAAGTCCATCTTCCGGGTCGGCATTCCGACGGACAACCGCAAGCGCGCGCTCGCGATGCTCGGCAACGTCGTGCTTCATCTGCACCCGATCAAGATCAAGAAATCGGGACTCAGAATGAGCTACACCTGGTGCATGGGAGGGACGTCCTTCTTCCTGTTCCTTGTCGAGACCATCACCGGCCTCTTGTTGATGTTCTATTACCGGCCCACGGTCGAGTACGCCTACTTCGACATGATCGATCTGCGAGAGGTGGCGGCCTTCGGAATCATGCGCGAGCTTCACCGCTGGGCCGCGCACGCGATGGTGATTACGGTCTGGCTGCACATGTTCCGGGTATTCATGACCGGCTCCTACAAGCCTCCCCGTGAGTTCAACTGGAACGTCGGCGTGATCCTGCTGGTACTAACGCTGCTGCTGTCCTTTACCGGCTATCTGTTGCCCTGGGACCAGCTTGCGGTCTGGGCGATTACGGTCGGCTCCAACATGGCGCGAGCGACGCCGCTTCTGGGGCACGAAGGCCCCGGCGCCGCGCTTCTGACTCTGGGAGGGGAGAAGCTGATTCACGTCGGCAGCGACGCCCGTTTCGGGCTGATCGCGGGGCGGACCATCGGCGGCGGTACGCTGATTCGTTTCTACGTGCTCCACTGTCTGGGCATCCCGTTCGTTGCGGCCTGTCTCATGGCCGTTCACTTCTGGCGGGTGCGCAAAGATGGCGGCATCTCCGGTCCCGTCTAGAGCCGGTCAATCACCAGCCCCACGCTAGCAATGGACGCGATCAAGAGTTTCATCAATACGCTTTCGTATCCGCAGTTCTCGTTCACTCTTTCCATTGTCCTGTTTGCGGCGACGGTGAAGATGAAGAAGCTCTGGACCCGGACCGGCGGCTGGATCATGCTCGCGGTGATCACGATCTTTTTCTGCGTCAGCATGCTGGACGAGAACTTCCGGAGCGTGGTGGCGAAGCCCGACAATGTTCCGATCGCCATGATGGTGTATCTCGTCGGGTATTTCTGGTGGCTGGCCATGTACAAGGCGATCAAGAACGACGAGGCGATGGAGAGCGGTGCTCCGACCTTCGAGAAGAGTGAGTCCGAGGACAAGGTCTTCACCTGGCCCGATCTGGTGTTCTCCGAGCTGATCTGCATGGTCGTCTTGACGGTCGGGCTGGTGGTCTGGTCGATCGTTCTGAAGGCGCCTCTCGAAGAGCCGGCCAACCTGTCGGTGGCGCCGAACCCGTCAAAGGCACCGTGGTACTTCCTGGGTCTCCAGGAAATGCTGGTCTATTTCGACCCCTGGATGGCGGGCGTCGTTCTGCCAGGTCTGATCATCGTCGGCCTGATGGCGATCCCCTATATCGACACCAACCCCAAGGGCAACGGTTACTTCAGCTTCAAAGAGCGCAAGACCGAAATCGTGCTGTTCAACTTCGGCTACATCGTGCTCTGGGTGCAGCTGATCGTCATCGGCACGTTCCTGCGCGGGCCGAACTGGAACTTCTTTGGTCCCTACGAGTATTGGGACATCAACAAGATCGAGCCCCTGGTCAATATCGATCTTTCCGAGATTATCTGGATCAAGCTGCTCGGCGTGGGCCTGCCCGCGCACTGGCTGCCCCGTGAGATCTTCGGCATTCTTTTGTTGATCGGCTACTTCATCGTGCTGCCGGTCGCGATGGTGAAGATGAAGTACTTCAAACGCTTCTACGACGAAATGGGCGGTCCGCGTTACTACACCGGGGTGACTCTCTTTCTCACCATGTTGCTGCTTCCCATCAAAATGTTCGCGCGCTGGATCTTCAATCTGAAATACATCGTCCATATCCAGGAGTTCTTCTTCAACATCTAGAGAGACATGGCGGCACCCAAGAAGACACCCGATCGTCATTACAACTTCCGCGGGATGAACGCGGTCTTCGCATGGAGCTCGATCGCGCTGCTGGCGACAACCCTGTGGATGGTCTGGGACGACTACGCCAAGCCCTGGAAACGGCTTCAGGCGGAGTTTCGCGAACGCGAGCGCCAGCAGCTCGCGGCCGAGGCGGAGGCCGAAAGGGCCAAGCTCAACGAGAACGAGATCGCCCAGATCCAGCAGGACATCCAGGCGGAAGAAGCCGCGCTCGAAAGCAGGCGTAGCGAGTTGGACGAGCTCGAGGGCAATCTGGTCAAGGC
Organism: Thermoanaerobaculia bacterium; assembly: GCA_046756565.1. Taxonomy (GTDB): domain Bacteria; phylum Acidobacteriota; class Thermoanaerobaculia; order Multivoradales; family JAHEKO01; genus CALZIK01. The sequence goes on from JBHHWO010000023.1 coordinate 14,980, forward strand.
CGGCAAGAACCTGTACGCGGCGGACACGCGCTCGAGGACGACCAAGTCCCTGCTCGACACGGAACGATTCCGGCTCGACGTGGCCCACCAGAGCGGCGAGCAAGCCAGGATCGACAAAGTCCAGGCGAAAGTCGACCGTCTGGCGTCCAAGCTGGTGGAGGAGCGCAAAGAGCTCGAGTCGTTCGAAGATCTTCAGGATCAGCTGATTGCCGAGATCGAAGCCAAGCGCGCCGGCCTGGCTGAGGCCGAGGACAGGCTGGCGGCACTGCGGTCAGGCTACGACACCCTTCAGCAGCGGGTCGCCAACCTCGACAAGAGGATCGACTACTTCGTCCTGAACGCTCCATTCATGGACTTCGTGCTGCCGGATCTGAAGATCGAGCAGGTCATCCTGTCGGGGCTTTACAACGACCTCAACTTCACCGACGTCGATCGCGTCGACCGGTGCGTGACGTGCCACGTCGCCTCGGCCAGGGCCGGCTTCGAGGGTGAGAACTGGGAAGAACCGTTCCGCAGCCACCCGCGACTCGATCTCTTCTTGAGCGCGACCTCTCCGCACCCGTACACGACCTTCGGCTGCACGACCTGCCACGGCGGTCTCGACCGGGCCACCGATTTCGCCCGGGCGGGTCACTCACCGACGAGTGAAGAGCAGAAACAAGAGTGGATCGACAAGTGGGGCTGGGAGCCCCAGAAATACCTCGAGATGCCGATCGTGCCGACCAAGTACTCGGAGGCCGGTTGCATGGGCTGCCATGCCGGCAATGTCTGGACTCCGGAGTCCGAGCTGCTGGAATCCGGCCGCCAGCTGGTCAACAAGATGGGCTGCTACGTGTGCCACAAGATCGACTACGAGGCGTTCGACGATCTGCCGAGACCGGGCCCGTCGCTGCGCAAGGTCTCCTCGAAGATATCCCGCGGCTTCGCCTACCAGTGGATCGCGGCCCCTCGCGACTTCCGGCCCAGTACCTGGATGCCGCACTTCTTCTTCCAGCCCAATACGACTACCGACATCAACCTGGAGCGTCAGAAGGCGGAAATCCGGGCCATCGTCGAGTACATCTGGTCGCAGTCGGAGACCGTCGTGTATCCCGAGGCTCCCGCAGGTGGCGCGGAACGCGGCAAGGAGCTGTTCGAGCAGGTCGGCTGCACAGGATGTCATATCCGCGACGCGGACGCGAAGAGGGACGACTTCTACCCGCAGATGAACCGGCTCCACGGATCCAACGTCATTCGCGCCGGCAGCAAAGTCTCGAGCGGCTGGCTCTACGCCTGGATCAAGGATCCCAAGCAGTACAACCCTGAAACCCGCATGCCGAGCATGCGGCTAACGGATCAAGAGGCTGCCGACATCACCGCCTACTTGATGTCGAGCCGCGCTCCCGAGTTCGAAGACTTGAGCGTCCCGGCGGTCGACAGTGGAATCCGAGACGACCTGGTGCTGGGCTACCTCCAGAACAACTACACCATCGAGAAGAGTCACGCAGAGCTCGAGAAGATGGACGAGGCCGAGCGCGATCGCTATCTCGGCGAAGAGACGATTCAAAAGTACGGCTGCTGGGGATGCCACGAACTCGCCGGTTTCGAGGCTGCCAAGCCGATTGGAGTCGAGCTGACGGAAGAAGGATCGAAACCGCTCCATCAGTTCGACTTCGGTCATGTTCACGACGTCCAGCACACACGCCACGATTGGATCAAGACCAAAATGCTCAGTCCGCGGATCTGGGACGAGGGGAAGGAGCAGGTGAAGTCCTACGGCGAGCTCTACCGCATGCCGGACTTCGGGATGTCGGAGCGCGAGGCCGAGGCGGTGACCGCCAACGTGTTGGGCTTCACCAAGGAATACGTCGTTTCCAGCCGCCGCGCCGATCAGACGCCCGAGGCCGCGGCACTGGCGTCGGGGCGAAAGCTGATCACCGGCTACAACTGCCAGGGATGTCATCTGATCGAGGGCCAGGGGCAGGCGATCTCGTCCGCGCTCGATGACATCGCCCAACTGCCGCCGAATCTGGCGTCGCAGGGTGCGCGGGTTCAGTCGGACTGGCTCTTCGGCTATCTGCATGATCCGTCGAGCGAGACCATGAGGCCGTGGCTCAACGCCCGAATGCCGACCTTCGACTTCGAGGACGAGCAGGTCAATACGATCATCTCGTACTTCAGAACTCGAGACGAGCGTGAGTCGTTTCTGTCGGCGCCGACGCGGCCGGATGCCCGCAACCTCGCGGTGGGGCGGGTGACCTTCAACATGTTGCAGTGCGCGAAGTGCCATCCGGCGGGACCCGCGGCTTCGGCGGCAGCCGGAGTCAGCGCGGCCGAGTTGGCTCCGTCTCTGCTCCTGGCACCCGAGCGGCTGCGCCACGACTGGGTGCCCGAGTGGGTGAAGGACCCGCAGTACTGGGTGCGTGGGACCAACATGCCGGCGAACTTCCAGAAGATGAGGGACGGCAGCTACAGATCGCCGCTCGCGCAAGCGATCGAGGCGCCGATGTTTTCTTCCCAGAAGAGCGAGATGATGCGCTATTTCGAATCTGAGGAAGAGCTCAAGGCCTTCCTTGCCGATACCGATCAGGTGACGGTTGCGCTGCGTGACCACATCTGGTGGAATCTCAACTAACGATCCGCCCGGGTCAAGGTTTCTCCCAATAGCTACAAGGAGGTCTGTCGGAATGGACAAGTATCGAATTACTGCGCTTTGCGCGATGGCTCTCGTATTCGGATTCGTCGCCTGCGGCGGTGACACGGCGCCGGTTGCAGAGGAAAGCAGCCAGCCGCCCGCCACCGCAGCGCCCGCCGGAAACGCTGCGATCAACGGAACCATCAACTACTCGAACGGTGACCCGGATGCTGCGATCAAGATGGATGCCGATCCGGTCTGCGCCGGTCTCCACCCCGAGGGCGCCGAGACCCAGACCGTAGTCGCCGATGGCGGCGGTCTCGCCAACGTCTTCGTCTACGTCAAGGAAGGCATCTCCGGCAGCTACGACGCGCCGTCCGAGCCGGCTCTCCTCGACCAGCAGGGCTGTACCTACCGCCCGCACGTCTCGGGGATCATGACCGCACAGACGCTGGTGATCCGCAACAGCGACCCGACACTTCACAACGTTCACGCGCTGCCGAACAACAACGAGGAGTTCAACCAGGGACAGCCGTTCCAGGACATGGAGCTCGAGAAGGAGTTCGCGAACGCCGAGGTGATGGTGCGCTTCAAGTGCGACGTTCATCCGTGGATGGGCGCCTACATTGGCGTCGTCGACCACCCCTTCTTCGCCGTCAGCGGCGCCGACGGTTCGTTCTCGATCGGCGGCCTGCCCGCGGGCGACTACGTTCTGGAAGCCTGGCACGAGACTCTGGGCACCCAGACCCAGTCGGTCACGGTCGGAGCGGACGGAGCGGTCGACGTATCGTTCGATTTCTCTCCCGCCGCCTGATCGGATCTCCCCGAAATCACGGAACACCAAGCGGCCGCCTTTCGGGGCGGCCCGTTTTTTTTGCCCGTCGCCCGCGTACCGCTTGTTCAGCCGGCTGGTCCGGCGCTGAGCCTCGTTGTAGCGCCGGGATTGCTTCGGCTGCGGAACCGGCGCATTTTCCTCGAGAAGCGGGGTTTCGCGGTGAGCTCGAATCGATAGACTTCCCATGATGAATACCGATCCTCCCGAGTGGCTCCACCGGTTCGCCGTCGTTTTGGTTTGTCTTATCATTCTGCTGATTTCGGCCGGCGGCCTGGTCAAGAGCAAGGAGGCCGGCCTATCGGTCCCCGACTGGCCGCTCTCGTACGGCTCTCTCAACCCGCCCCGGTGGTGGGAGATCGAAAACGTTCGGGCGGAGCATGGACACCGCTTGATTGCCGGCACGGTGGCGTTGCTGACCGTGGGCCTTGCGATCGCAGTCAGCCGCCGCGAGCCGCGCCGCTGGCTCCGCCGGTTGAGCTGGGCAGCGGTGGCGACCGTTGTCCTGCAGGCTCTGCTGGGCGGGCTGACCGTTCTCTACTTTCTGCCAACGCCGATTTCGGTGAGCCACGCCGGCCTGGCCCAGATCTACTTGTGTCTGGTCGTGACGATCGCGGCGGCGACGTCGCGCTGGTGGCGTGAAGGTCCGCCGCCGTCAACGGCCGCTCCGCGTGTCTTCAGGCTGGCGGCGGTGACCACTGCCGCGGTCTATCTGCAGATACTCGTGGGCGCCGTGATGCGCCACACCGGCGCCGGTCTGGCGATCCCGGACTTCCCGCTGGCTTTCGGGCGCCTGATTCCGCCGAGCTTCGACTTCCCGATTGCGATCCACTACGGCCATCGCCTGGGGGCCCTGGTGGTCACCGGTCTCGTGTTCTGGACTGTGGTGCGGGTGTGGAGGGAGGCCAGTGGCGAGCGGCGGCTCCGGCGGCCCGTCACGGGGCTGGCCGTTGTGGTCCTGGCGCAGATCACGCTCGGGGCAACCGTGGTCTTGACCGGCAAGGCGGTTCTACCGAATACGGTGCACGTCGCGACCGGCGCCATGGTGCTGGCCACGAGCCTGCTGGTAACACTCAGAGCCTGGCGGCTGCGGGAAACCAGTGAGGCCGAGGTGGCGCGACCCGCGGGCTCGCAGGCGCTCGAGAAGGCCGTAACTTGACCGTCGCGGAGTCGGTCGCGTCGAAAGGGCGCTTTCGCGACGTCTACGAGCTCACCAAGCCTCGGATCACGTTTCTGGTCGCGGTCACCGCCGCGATGGGCTATGTGGTCGCTTCCGGCCGGACCGTGGATTGGGTCGTGTTCGCCTGGACGGTCGCCGGAACCGCCCTGGTTTCAGCGGGTGCGTCGGCGTTCAACCACCATGGCGAGCGCGAGCTGGACGCCCTGATGAAGCGCACCCGCAACCGGCCTCTGCCTGCCGGCCGGCTGCAGCCCCAATGGGCGATCGCCGTCGGAGTCACCGCGAGCGCAGTGGGCATCACCGTCCTCGGCTGGAAGACCAACAGCCTGGCCGCCTTCCTCGGCCTGCTCGCGCTGGTCAGCTATGTCTGGGTGTACACGCCACTCAAGCGGGTGTCGCCTCTGTCGACACTGGTCGGCGCCGTTCCGGGTGCGTTGCCGCCGATGATGGGCTGGGCGGCAGCGCGCGGCGACCTGAGCGTGGGAGCCTGGTCGCTGTTCGGAATCCTGTTTCTCTGGCAGCTGCCGCACTTCATGGCGATTGCCTGGATGTGTCGCGACGACTATGCGCGTGCGGGCCTCCCGATGCTGCCGGTGGTTCAGCCGGACGGTCGATCGACCGCGAGACAGGCCGTGCTCTACGCCGTGGCGCTGGTGCCGGTGAGTCTGCTGCCAAGCCTGCTCGGAATCACCGGCCGCCTCTATCTGGGCGCCGGCCTGGCGCTCTCGCTGGCCCTTCTGGCGACCGCTGTCGGCTTCGCGCGAGCGGTCGGCGAGCAGACGGCCCGTCGGCTGCTGATGGCGTCGGTGGTGTATCTCCCGGCACTCTGCCTCGCGCTGGTTCTCGACCGAGCCGGATAGGGACTCCTGCGTACGGTCGACGATGTCGTACTAGACTCCAGAGGATGAATCGCTACCCTTCGACTTGCTGCCTGGCGATCGCCCTGGCGCTTCTTGCCGTCGACCCCGCCACGGCCCAGCGCAGAGGCGGCTGTGGTGGCAAGGAGGCGACCGGTTGGCAGGCGTCGATGGTTCCGGACGGCGAGCCGGGGGAGCCGATGGAGGTCTCGGGACGAGTGTTCGGCACCGATGGCGAGCCCCTGCAGGGAGTCAACATCTACGCCTACCAGACCGACGACGAAGGCTACTACTCGCCGCGGGGGAGTGACGAGAACAACGCCCGCCTGTGTGCCGTGGTGCAGACCAATGAACGCGGTGAGTACGCCTTGGCCACCATTCGGCCGGGCTCGTATCCGACCGGTGGCGTGCCGGCGCACATCCACTTCGAGCTCTGGCGACCGGGCGACTCACGCCAGCGGCATGACCTTCAGTTCGCCGACGACGAGCGGGTCTCCGAACGGCGCAAGGCGAACCTGACCAGCACTTCGACGGTGCGGACCGTCGAGCGCGACGACAACGGCATCTGGCACGTCGTCCGCGACTTTCGTCTTCGCTGACCTGCATCGACGGCATCGAGGGAGGATCATCTGTGACCGAGTACAGCGGACGTTTCAAGACACTCGCGACCAATGTCATCCACGCGGGGAGGCCGAGTCCCAGGTTCGGCGGAGCGGTGGTCTCACCGGTCTTCCAATCAGCCAACTACTTGATGGCGGACGAAGCCGCCTACGACGAGGTGCGGTATCTGAGGCTCTCCAACTCGCCCAGTCACCTGACCCTCCAAGCTCGACTGGCGGTCATCGAGTCGGCGGAGAAGGCGCTGGTCACCGCAAGCGGCATGTCGGCGATCTCGAACTCCGTTCTGGCGTTCGTGGGACAGGACGAGCACCTCTTGACGCAGACGACGCTCTATGGCGGCACCCAAAGTCTCCTGGATCACGATGCCCCGCGGATGGGGATCTCCCACACCCCGATCGATCTTTCAGCGCCTGGCACGTGGGCCGGAGCGCTGCGACCGGAAACCCGCCTGGTCTACGTCGAGTCGATCACCAATCCCCTGATGGAGGTGGGGGATCTGGCGGGTATCGCGACTTTTGCACGCGAGCACGGCTTGGTCTCGGTGATCGACAACACGTTCGCCACGCCGGTCAATTTCCGGCCGCTCGAGGTGGGTTTTGATCTGGTCGTCCACAGTGCCACCAAGTACTTGAATGGCCACAGCGACATTGTCGCGGGTGCGGTCATGGGCTCGGTGGAAAAAGTGGACAAGGTGCGTCAACTCATGCTCCACACCGGCGGCTCAGCCGATCCCCACGCCTGCTACCTGTTCGAGCGCGGTTTGAAGACGCTCTGTCTGCGAATGGCGCGGCACAATCGAAACGGCCAGGCGATCGCCGAATTCCTGTCGAGCCATCCGGCGGTCGAAAAGGTGAACTACTCGGGCCTCGAGAGCGACCCCGGGCACCGCTTTGCGCGGGAGCTCTTTGCGGGAAATTCGGGAATGCTCTCTTTCTACACCGGCTCGGACGAGAGTGCCGAGCGCTTTCTCGAACGGGTTCGAATCCCCGTGCATGCGGCCAGCCTCGGCGGCCCCGAGACTCTGGTCGTTCGGCCGGCGCGCAGCTCACACCTGGGCCAGACGCCGGAGGAGCGCGCTCGGCTCAAGATCACCGACGACTTGGTGCGGGTTTCGGTGGGAATCGAAGACCTCGAGGAGCTCCTCGAGGACTTCGATCGGGCCCTCTCGATCTAGGCCGGAAGGCGGTACCCGGCCCGTCAGGTTCGGTCGGAGTGCGTCGCCGCTGTGGACGCGGTCTGGGCTGGCGGTGCGTCGCCGCCGTTCGCCGCTTCGTCCGTTCGAATCTCCCTTGCGGCCGAGCGGTCGATCCAGCGCCTCTGCAACCAGCGAACGCCGAACAGATCGCTGATTCCCCGCCACAGACGGTCGTTGACTCCATACTTGCTGGTGCCGAAGCGGCGAGGCCGGTGATTGACGGGGATCTCGCGCACACGCGCGCCGTTGAGCCGGAGCAGGGTCGGCAGGAAACGGTGCATCCCGTCGAATGCCGGCAGTCCGCGCAGGAATTCAGCTCTGTATGCCCTCAGAGAGCAGCCTACGTCGGCGATCGATTCCGAGGTCATCCAGTTGCGCGCGCCGTTCGCGATGCGCGAAGAGACCTTGCGGACCCAGCTGTCTTGACGTTCGGTTCGGATTCCGCACACGACGTCACAATCGTCGAGCTCTTCGAGTAGCCTCGGTATATCGCCGGGATCGTTCTGGAGATCGGCGTCCAGAGTGATGACGATGGCGCCCCGGGCGCGCTCGAATCCGGCCACGAGTGCCGCGGACTGGCCCAGATTGCAATCATGGCGGATCACTCGCAGATACTGATTCGCTTCGGCCAGCCGGCGCATGACCCCGGGTGACGCATCGGTCGAAGCGTCGTCGACCAGGATGATCTCGTAGGTCGAGTCGGCCCAAGTCAAGGCCTTGCGGATCTCGGACACCAGGATCGCCAGGTTCTCGGCCTCGTTATAGGCGGGCACGATGATCGACAGATCGGGCGCGAACTTACGCGCGGATTCACTCATTTGCTCGGAGACTCCCCAAGAGAGAGCCGATTCTAGCGGGATCAGCGGCGTTCACCCAAGCACTTGCGGTGCGCTATCAGGTGAGACCGGTATTCGTGCCGCTCCCGGCACCAAATCCAGCCCTGCGAGGAGGCGATCAAATCGTTCAGACGATTGGAGTTACGCCGCGAGCATCACCAAAGCGCCCAGTGCCAAGACTCTCGAGCTCCGATTCACGGCTGGTGTTCCTTCATCGACGGACGGAGTTTCGGGCTCCGCAAACCCGTTCCGACGGCGCCGTCGAAGCGCGTTTCGCAAGCGTTTTCGTCGCCTTGCTCCGTTCGATCCGCTGTCATAGACTCCGCCAGACCTTGAACAAGCGAATCGGCCTTGGGGCGGCACCGCCCCGCAAAAAACACCAGTGAGGGTCTGCGGATGAGCGTATTGGAGAAACCGCCTCGTGAGGGCGAAGAGCACGCCGAGCATCATCATCACGAGCCGTTCTGGAGAAGGTACATCTTCTCCCAGGACCACAAGATCATCGGCCTCCAATATGCCTGGACGGCGCTGTTTTTCCTGTTGTTCGGCTTCGGCTTGATGATTCTGATGCGCTGGCAGCTCGCCTTTCCGGGCAAGCCGATTCCGGTGATAGCGGGACTCCTCGGTGAAGCCAATGCGCCGGGCGGCATCATGCTGCCCGAGTTCTACAACCAGCTTGGCGCCATGCACGGCACCATCATGGTGTTCCTGGGCGTCGTGCCACTTCTCGTAGGCGCGTTCGGCAACTACGTTCTGCCGCTTCAGATCGGTGCCATCGACATGGCTTTCCCGAAGATCAACATGACGAGCTACTGGTGCTACCTGCTCGGCGGCCTGGTCATGCTGGCGAGCTTCTTCGTTCCGGGAGGCGCCGCCAACTCGGGCTGGACCTCGTATCCGCCGCTTTCGACGATTGCGACCCAGGGCCAGACCTGGTGGCTGGTCGGAATGGTTCTCCTGATCACGTCCTCGCTCCTGGGCTCGATCAACTTCATCGTGACCACTTTCCAGCTGAGGGCAAAGGGCCTGACCTTCATGAAGCTGCCGTTCTTCGTGCACGCACAGCTGGTGACCTCGTTTCTGCTGCTTCTGGCCTTCCCGCCTCTCGAGGCCGCGGGCATCTTCCAGCTTCTGGATCGAGTGCTCAACACCAGCTTCTTCAGCCCGAGTGGTCTGGTGGTGGCCGGGGAAGTCCTCGACAAGGTCGGCGGCGGCAGCTCGCTCCTTTGGCAGCACCTCTTCTGGTTCCTGGCGCATCCGGAGGTCTATGTGCTGATCCTGCCGGCGCTCGGAATCGTCGCAGAGATCATCGCCAACAACACGAGAAAGCCGCTCTGGGGCTACAAGTCGATGGTCTATTCGGCTATCTTCCTGGGCTTCATGTCGTTCATCGTCTGGGCTCACCACATGTTCCTGACCGGCATGGGGACGACGATCAGCTCGTTCTTTCAGACCACGACCATGATCATCTCGGTTCCCTCGGTGGTCATCTTGAGCGCGTTGTTTATTTCGTTGTGGGGCGCCTCGATTCGATTCAACACGCCGATGCTGTTCGCGCTCGCTTTTCTCCCGATGTTCGGCATCGGCGGCCTGACCGGCCTGCCGCTGGGTCTGTCGCCGACCGATATTCACCTGCACGATACCTACTACGTGATCGGGCACTTTCACTATGTGGTCGCTCCGGGCACGATCTTCGCCATCTTCGCCGGGATCTACTACTGGTTCCCGAAGATCACCGGGCGCCAGATGAACGAATTCCTCGGCAAGCTCCACTTCTGGCCATCCTTTGTCTTTATCAACGGCATCTTCATGCCGATGTTCATCCAGGGTCTGGCGGGTGTCTCGCGGCGGCTCTGGGACGGCGGTCAGCAGTACGCTCACGCGCAGCCGGTACTCGAATGGAACGTCTTCATGTCGATGAGTGCCTTCGGTCTTCTCGCGGCGCAGCTTCCGTTCATCGTGAACCTGTTCTGGTCGATCAAGAGAGGCAAGCGGGTCGGGGCGAATCCCTGGCAGGCGACAACGCTCGAATGGGCGGCGGCGCCGTCTCCGCCTGTCGGCCACGGCAACTTCCACGAATCCCCCGTGGTCTATCGCGGGCCGTACGAGTACAGCGCTCCAGGGGCTTCCGACGGGTTCCTCGCGCAGAACGCTCCGGGAAAGGAGGGCTGACGCGTGCAGATTCCCTACACGATCGAAGAGCGGCCGGACACCGGCCTCTATAACGCAAAGCTCGGGATCTGGCTGTTTCTGGCCTCCGAGGTGATGCTCTTCGGAGCCCTGTTCTCCTCGTATGTGCTACTCCGGACCGGAGACCCGGGCTTCATGGCGATCCCGCACGAGCTCGCCGAGGCTCTCGGACTTCACGGCGAAGCCCACCGCTGGTCGGATGAGCTCAGCGTACCGCTGGCGTTCGTGAATACTCTGGTGCTCATCTTTTCGAGTGTCACCGTGGTCATGTCCTGGGCATCGCTGCGGCTCAAGGACTTCGGCAAGTTCCGCCTGTGGATGGGCCTCACAATTCTGTGCGCGCTGGGCTTCATGGGCATCAAGGCGGTCGAGTACTCGGCCAAGCTCTCCCATCATCTCTATCCCGAGACCTCGAACTTCCTCGGGATCTACTTCACGCTGACCGGGCTTCACGCGCTTCACGTCGTCGGCGGCCTGATCGTGCTGGCCTATTTGTGGGGTCCGGGCTCGAAGATGTGGAAGACAGAGCCGCAGCGGTTCGTCAATCGGGTCGAGACCGTGGGTCTCTACTGGCACTTCGTCGACCTGGTCTGGATCTTCCTCTTCCCGACGCTTTATCTTCTGTAAGGGAGTCAAGAACGATGGGTGGTCACACAGCTGAAGAAATCCGGGGCGAGATCCGGCGCTACTGGATCGTCGGTCTGGCTCTGTTTTTGTTGACGATCATCACGGTGACCGTCAGCTATCTCGACATCTCCCCGGGTATGGCGGTGTTCGTCGCTCTGCTGATCGCGTGTTTCAAAGCCGGCCTGGTCGCGGCGGTGTTCATGCACCTGATCTCGGAAAAGCAGGCGATCTACGCATTGCTGATCTTGACGGTGGTCTTCTTCGCCGCCTTGATGATCCTGCCGATTGGCACGAGGGCTAGCCCGATTCCACTGTAGGCTCCGCTCTGAGAAAGATATGTCGCTGAAGGCATTCCACATACTCTTCGTCGTGCTCTGCGTCCTCATGTGCCTGGGCGTCGGCGCCTGGGGCACCGGCGAGTACCTTGCCTCGGGAAGCCCGACCGGTCTCGGGCTGGCGGTCGCCTGCTTCGTTTTGGGAGCGGGTCTGGTCCTCTACGGGGTCAAGGTCTACAAGAAGCTGGCGGAGCTCGGATGAGAAAGCCGTGGAGCGGTGCTCTCGTTGCAGCACTCGTCTGCGCCGCACCGATTGCGCTGGCGAGCCCCGCGAGCGCGTGTGCCGTCTGTTACGGCGGCGAGGGCTCGGACATGACCACCGGAATGAACAACGGCATCCTGACTCTTCTCGGAGTCGTCGGCGGCGTGCAAGCCGGATTCGTGGCCCTGTTCGGGTCGATCTGGTACCGGACGCGGAAGCTCAGAAAACTCAGAGATCAGTTCCACCTGATCGAGGGAGAAGGATAGATGAAGGATTTTCTCGCCCGCTGGATGCCGATCGACGCGTCGACGCACGGCGCCCAGCTCGATTCGATGAATGCTCTGGTCCACTGGTTGATGGCGCTCTTGTTCGTCGGCTGGGGGATCTACTTCATCTACGTTCTTTTTCGATTTCGTTCGGGGCGGAATCCGGACGCCAGCTACGAGGGCAGCAAGTCCCAGGTCTCGACCTGGATCGAGGTCGGTGTCGTGGTCTTCGAGGCGGTCCTTCTGATCGGGTTCGCGATTCCGGCTTGGGCCCGATGGGTCGCACCGCATCCGGTCGACGAGAACCCGGTGGTGGTCCGAGTCGTGGGCCAACAGTTCGCCTGGAATATCCACTATGCCGGCCCAGACGGCGTTTTCGGCGCCAGCGATCCCCACAAGGTCAACGAAGCGATCAACCCGATCGGGCTCGACAGGGAAGACCCCGCGGCCCATGACGACATTGTTGCGGTCAACCAGCTGCACATCCCGGTGGGCCGGCCGATCACCGTGATGCTCTCGACCAAGGACGTGATTCACAGCTTCTTTCTCCCGTACATGCGGGTCAAGCAAGATGCGATTCCCGGCCACGAGATCCCGGTTCGATTCACCGCCAAGATGGCGACCCCGGCCGAACAGAACTTCCCCGCCTGCGCCGCCGCCAAGAACTGCTGGGAGATCGCGTGCTCGCAGCTCTGTGGCCTCGGTCACTATCGGATGCGCGGCTTCCTGACCGTCCATGAGGAAGGCGGCTTCGAGTCATGGCTGGCGGCTCAGGATCCGTTCGTCGCTCCGCCGGAGCCCGAACCGGAACCGGAGCCGGAGACTACGGCTGCAGAAGCCGAGTCGGCGGCATAGGCACGGCTCGGTAGCCACAATCCCGCCCTGTGACGCGCGTACTCCGCGGATCGGACGGCGTTCGCCGCTGTTGGTGGTGCGGCGAGGACCCAGACTACGTTCGCTACCACGACACGGAATGGGGCTTTCCGGTCGCGGACGACGTCCGGTTGTTCGAGAAGGTCTCGCTCGAGGGCTTTCAGGCCGGCTTGAGCTGGCTCACCATCCTGCGCAAACGCGAGAATTTCCGGCGCGCGTTCGCGGGCTTCGATTTCAGGAAGGTAGCGCGCTTCAATAGCCGGAGCATCGAGCGACTACTGCGGGACGCAGGCATCGTCCGGCATCGCGGCAAGATCGAGGCCGTGATTGGAAACGCCCGAGCTGCGATCGACCTTGTCGGGGAGTTCGGTAGCCTGGCGGCGTTCTTCTGGCTGTTCGAGCCGGCGACAGAGCTCAAGGGCCTTCCCGACAAGACGCCCGAATCGACCGCCCTCAGCAAGGAGCTCAAGGCCAGAGGCTGGCGGTTCGTGGGACCCACGACCATGTACGCGTTGATGCAGGCCATGGGGTTGGTGAACGATCACCTGCCCGGCTGTGTGACGCGGACGCGGGTGGCGAAGGCCCGCAAGGCCTTCAAGGTCCCCGGCAGGTAGACAGGCTTCCCTCGTCTCGCTCCCGCACTGTCGCCAGCGCGTGGGCGGCGATCGGCGGGGTCGATCCGGCCCACTCCGAGCGTCGGTGGCGATCGGCAGGCGAATCCTTCAGGGGACGGCTCGGGCTAAGAAGCCTGCCGGGGCGCGGGCCCTCGCCTGCGCTCCGCTTCGCGCAAGCCGATCGAGGCCTCCGAACACCTTCTCGGGCGCTCGCGGAGAGCCCCCTGCGCGGATTGCCTGCCGCCTCGCCTGGCCACCGTGCTCTCAGGCTCGCGGACTTCTCGCCTCCGACCTCGAGGACCTCGGGACGCTGGAGGGGTGATACGGATCCCTGGGAGCACGCTCCCCAGCGTCGGCTGGAGCCTGCCCTTGAGCGTAGCGAATGGTGTCCGACGTTCGGACTCGCGAGCCCGTCAGGCGATCGAGTGGACGGCTGGAAAAGGAGCGCGCCGGCCGAGGAGGCCGGCGCCACCGATTAGACCGCCCTTTTGTCCCAAAGGCGTAGCATCTGGGCGGTTCTCAGGCGCTGCGGTCACTCCGTCACTGCGCGCGGACAAAGCTCGTCTGCCGGTTCGGTCCCTGAAAGGCCGGCCGCGTGCCTCGTACTCGCGAGCGTTTACCCGAGTCTTCGAGGGGCGAGCGAGACGAGGTCACCGGCGGCCCACTATCGCATCGCCTACCTCAGACTGCTCGCGCGCCCGCTCAAGATTCCGCCGCTACTCGCCCAGATGCTCTGCCTTCCACCTCATTGCCATTTCGATCCGCGCACGGCCGCTGGGGTGGTCGAACATGAACCACTCCTCTATCGGTCCAGGATCGAGCTTCCGGTACTCGCCCAGCTTCAGTGCGACCTCGGCAAAACCGTCCGGCTCGCGTCCGGTGTGGAGACCGTACAGATCCGCTTCGGCCTCGTTGGTTCGGATGATCGTGTTGGTGACCGGGGTCATGAAGAAGAAGTAGATCGAAAACAGCGCGACGAAGAGAGGAAAGCCGGCGACGTCACCGAGGCCGCGCACGCCCCAGCTCGCGCCCCAGCGTTTGTGAGCGCGATCGAAGGACCACCTCAGGAAGGCGAAGCCGCCGACCAGCACCAGGCCGAAGGTCACGATGATTTCGTAGATGTGGTTCAGGGCGTAGTGGCCGATCTCGTGACCCATGACCGACTTGATCTCGCCGAGAGAGCATCGATTGAGCAGGTTGTCGTTCAAGCTGATGCGCATAGTGCCCAGAAATCCGCTGACGTTGGCGCTGATCCGGTTCGATTGGCGCGAGGCGTCGAACTGGTAGACGCGGTCGGTCTCGATGCCGCTGGCCCGGGCCATCGAAAGAACCGGATCGAGCACATCCTCGTCTGCCAGCTGTTCGTACGTGTTGAACAGCGGGGCGATAAAGACCGGAGTAATCAGCATTGCGAACATCAGGAAGACAATCCCAACGATCGAGCCCCATAGCCACCAGGTCCTGGGAGCCTTGCGAAAGACGCCGTAGAGGAGCATCAACAGAATCGACATCATGACGACGCCGACCCCCATGCCGATCATCCGCTCCTTGAACCAGGGGCCGAAGGTCTGGGTGGCGAGGTCGTACTGGTGCTCGCGGAAGAATCCCTGATAGGCCGTGAGTGGAAAGAAGAGGACCGTGGTCAGGATGACGTACTGGGTGGCATAGAGGGCCGTCTGGAGCGGCTTTCGCTTGGTGATCCTCTCGGCCCAGTCGCGCATCTTGACGGAGAGGCCCTTGCTCAAGAGCAGCCAGGCGACGACCAGCCCGTAGAGGAGGCCCCAGAGCTGCAGCCAGTAGCCGCCCTCGAAGTAGGAGTCGGAGCGTTGCCTTTCCTCGGGAGTCAGCCGGTCGAGGTAGGCGCGGGTCGCGGCTTGGACGTCGAAGGGCTCGGCCGGGTCGGAAGCGACGACGGTCTCGGGGTCGGGGGTCGCGGCCTCCTCGTCTAGCGCAGCTGCCTCGGCTTCGGCAGCTTCCGGTGCCGGCGTGACGGGCGGGTCTTCTTGAGCACTCAGAGTCGGAACGAACGCGACGAACGCGACCAGACAGAGGAAACAGGTCAACTTCTGCACGGGGCCTCCTTCGGCAAAGATCAGATGTTCTCGAAGCTTACACTTAGTTTCGCTCGCTTCGCGTCCCTCAGTCGGTCGTCTCGCTCCGCGCTCGGCGGAGTCGATCCCATCGGGGACACCTTTCCAAGGTGTCCCCTCCCGACTGGTCGTCAATCAGGTCTCTCTCGTGACTCGGTGCGATTGAGGGCCGCCGGTGCCGTCTTCTCGCTCGCCCCTCGAAGACTCGTGTAATCGCTCGCTCGCAAGAGGCACGCGGCCGGCCTTTCAGGCACAGTACCGGGTAGTTGGGAAGGGCTCGCCGTGGACGGCACCTCGGTCCAAAGTCGCACACCCTCCGCTACGCTCGAGGGCAGGCTCCGGGCCGACGCTGCTCGTTCTCAATGGATCCTCGGCTCCGACCTCGAATCACTCCTCTCGCTGACGACCTCGGGACGCTGGTGCGGTGCCGAGTCCCCAGGAGACCGGCGCCAGTGATCGACTCGAGTGCGTGGTCGAGAAAGAGCGCGTCGGCCAAGGCGAGGCGGCAGGCAATCCGCGCAGGGGGCTCTCCGCAAGCGCTCGTGATGTTATCTCGGAGGTTAGTGTCGGTTTGCGCGCAGCGGAGCGCAGGCGAGGGCCCATGCCACTGTAGGCCTTCTAGCCCGAGCCGTCCCCTGAAGGATTCGCCTGCCGATCGCCGCCGGCGCGCGGTGCCTTCAGGCAAACGATCGCTCCCGACCAGGCTTTCCCGGCCGCTACACTACGCCCCATGGACGTCTCGATGCTGCCGTCGGTCAACGCCGGTCTAAACGCCACGGCGTCCGTGTTCCTGGTCACTGGCTACGTTTTGATCCGCCGCGGCAAGAGAGATGCCCACCGGGCGGCAATGCTGGCGGCTCTCGCCTGCTCGGTGCTGTTCCTGGCCTCGTACCTCTTCTACCACTATCACGCGGGCTCGACCCGCTTTCCGGGCACCGGGGCGGTCCGGACGCTCTACCTCTCGATTCTCCTGACCCACACCGTGCTCGCCGCGGCGGTTCCGTTCCTGGCGGCGATCACGCTGTTCCGGGCGCTCAAGGAGCGCTTCGCGAAGCACCGGGCGATCGCCCGCTGGACCCTTCCGATCTGGCTCTACGTCTCGGTGACCGGAGTGGTCATCTATTGGATGCTGTATCGGATGAACTGGGGATGAGCTGGGGATGAACTGGCCGTCATCGTTTGCGAGTTGAATCGCAAAGCGGCGGCCGGTTCGCGCCGGCCGCCGTTGGTATCCATGATCAGGAGATGCAGCTGGCGCAGAAGTAGGTGAGCAACTCCCAAGGACCGACCTGGGTAAACAGCAGGTAGAGGCCGGACCCGGCGCCGAGGCCCCGTTCGACGAACCGCAACTGAACCGAGTTTTTCCGAAGCTTGTACTTCTTCTTCTTGTTTTTGAACTCCTGACCGTTGGCGCCCCTGACCTCGATGATTGCTTCGCGCTTGATCTTCTTGCCGAAATTGAAGACGCCGAAGCCGAAGTAGTAGTCGATGAAATCGAGGGGACTGAGGTCATAGCTCACGATCTCGAGATCGGGCGTGAAGAGCTCGACGATGTTGGTGGCGAGAAACACCTGTTCGTCTCCTGCCCGATCTCGAGTCATCGTCCGGAACTGTCGCGGCAGGTTCTTGAGTCTGATCGACACGTCGATGACGCCGTCACCTCGTTGTACTTTCACTCTGGTGTAGGGGACGTCGCCGACACTCGCGCGGACCATGCGCTGAACATCGCCGAGCTCCGCGGGCCAGCCGTTATCGGCGGCTCGAACGGCCGGGACCAGAAAAACCAGTGCCAGCGCACAGATCAAACCTCTCTTCATCGCTCATCTCCTCCAAGGGCAAGTCAGCAAGTGTTGCGAACTGTATCAGGAACCCCCGGGGTCGCTACAATGGTCCCGCAGTGCTCTACAGACTGATCCGAAGGGGCTTCCTGCCGTGCCTGACGGCGGCTCTGGTGCTGGCCTGTGGGCCCGGCCGGCTGTTCGGGCAGACCGCCGAGGGCGCCGACTGCGAGCGTGTGCTGCCCCCGGATCTGCGCTCCATCTGCGAGCGGGGAGAGCTCAGAGTGGTCCGCTACGGCGGCGAGAGGCCGCCGTTCTTCTTCGAGGAGAACGACGCCTGGGTGGGCTTCGACATCGACCTGGGACGAGACATGGCCGAACGGCTCGGGGTGGCGTACCGAGAAGTCAAGCCGGCCGAGTCCTTCGACGCGGTGATCGAACGAGTGGTCGACGGCTCGGCCGACATCGGCCTGTCCAAGTTGAGCAGTACGCTCGTGCGGGCCCAGCGCGTGCGATTCAGTGACGCCTACCTCACGGTCTACCAGGCGCTGCTGGTGAACCGGCTTTCGGAGCCGGGTGGTGGCGATCCCTTCGAGGCTCTGAGCTCCGGAAGCTTCGCCATCGGCGCCCTGGCCGGGACGTCGTACATGGGCTATGCGCGAGAGAGCTTCGGCACAGCCAAGGTGCGGCCGTACACCGACTTCGGACAGATGATGGCCGACGTCGTTTCCGGATCGCTGGATGCGGCGCTCATGGACAGCGCTCGCGCGGACCGCTGGCGCAGGGAGAATCAGCAGGAGCTGATCCACGTCCGGACCACGATCGACCGCTCGCGAAGCGACCCCCTGGCGATCGCGGTCGCTTGGGAAGGCACGCACCTGCTTGCCTGGGTGAACCTCTACCTCGATCGCATCCGCTCGGACGGAACCGCCGAGAGGCTGTACCAGAGGTGGTTCGCTCCGGCCACGGCAGTTGCGGTCGCCAGGGAGAGCGAATGAGCGAGCCGGATCCGAGCGCGGGCTGGGGAAGCCTCAGGCGACTGATTCCGATCGTCTCCGCGGTGGTTGTGGGCGCCGCGCTCGGCGCCTGGAGCGAAGCGGCCGGGAACTTCCTGGCTCCGTTCGGCCGGCTGTATCTGTCGCTGCTGTTGATGTGCGTAATTCCGATCATCGGCGCCGCCGTGGTGTCGAGCCTCGGCCGCCTGGTGGCCGAACAGAAGCTCGGCAAGAACCTGCTGGTGATCGTGCTGGTGTTCTGGGTGGGAATGCTGGTTGCAGCGGCCATCGGCACAACCGCCGGCTGGGCGACCGGCGTCGGCAAGGACCTCCAGATGTCGCCGGCCTTGGGTGCGCTCCTGCTGGAAATGGAATCCACGTCGGGAGGGGGAGTTCCGGGGGATCCGTCGGCGACTGGCGCCGATGCGCGACCGGTGGAGTTGTTCGAGGGTCCCGCGGACCCGGCGAGAAGCGGGGCGACCGCTGGGGATCCCGCCGAGGGGAGACCCCGTTTCTTCACCTACCTCGAGAAGCTGATTCCGGGCAACCTGATCGAGGCCTATCTGGAAGACAACTACCTGGCGGTGCTCTTCTTTTCGATTCTGCTCGGCGTCGCACTCGGCTTCGTGCCGGCCGAGACCCGGAACGTGGCCCTGGGCGTCGTCGAAGCGCTCTTCGACTCACTCCTGCGCATCATCTCGTGGGTCATCTGGCTTTTGCCCGCGGGACTCCTGTGTATCGTCGCCGGCCAGGTCGCAGGCGGCGGTCTGGCCTTCGTTTCCGTGTTCCGCAAGGTCATCCTGGTCAGCCTGGTCACTACGGTCGCGACCATGACGCTCTTCACGCTCACCATCTGGCGGGTGCGCGGAACCAGCCCGTTTGGGGTCCTGAGAGCGTTGCGAGAACCGCTCCTGGTCGCCTTTGCGACTTCATCGAGCTTCGCCTCGATCCCCGCGGCGATGGTGGCGCTCAAACGGGGTCTGGGTCTGAAACGAGAGAACGTGAATCTCTTCCTGCCACTCGGGATCACCCTCAACCCGATCGGCAGCGCCCTCTTTTTCAGCCTGTCGTCGATCTTCGCGGTTCAGCTCCATAGCGGAGCCGAGTCGCTCCTCGGTCCCACAGCGGCGCTCGCTCTGGTGTTCGGTTCGGTTCTGGCGGGGCTCGCGGCCATGGGTCTGCCGGGAGTGAGCGCGCTCTACATGCTCGGGCTGGTCCTGGAGCCCATCGGCGTGCCGCCGGAAGTCGGTATCGTGGCGCTTCTCGCGGTAGCGCCGATCATCGATCCGCTCTTCACCATGGTCAACGTCTTTGGCAACTGCACGGCGACGTGCATCCTCGACCGCTACCTGGGTTGAATCGCGGCGGCGGCCGGCGCAATACCGACTCTGCGGCTAGTCGTCGCCTCGGTACAGGATGGCGAGGATGTCGCTTCGCCGGACGACTCCGGAGAGCAGCCCGTCCTTGACGACCGGTACCATCGACAATCGCCGCTTGTACATCAGAAGCGCCGTTTCTTCGAGCGTCGTCTCCTCGTCCACGGAGACCGTAGTCTCGGTCATGACTTCGCCGACCTTCATCTCCTTGCACCGCTCTACTTGATTGACCTGCTGCTCGTCGATGACCTGGCCGAGCAGCGACGGCACCTTCTCGGTCGAGAACGGCACCGGATGCTCCTTGAGGAACAGATCGGTTTCGCTGATGACGCCGACGAGCCGATTACCCTCATCGGCCACGGGCAGGCCACGGCGGCCCTCCTGCCGAAAGAGGGATACCAGCTCGGTGAGCTGCATATCCGCCCGCGCGGTTGTCGGGTTGCGCTGCATGAACTCTCGGACCGGGATCTGCTTCATTGCACCCCCCTCAGGAGCGGTATTCAGGGACGGAACCATTGTACCGCCGTCGAGTGAGCCTGGGCATTCCGACTCGCTTGGTGAGAGACTCGATCCAGCGTCGATGAAGACCTCCCTGCAACCCGAGAAGCTCTCCGACATCGACTGGGCATCCTGGTCTGCCCAGGACCTGGCGACTCTGCTGTTCGTGATTCGGGATGGGAGGATGCTGTTGATCCGCAAGCTTCGCGGCCTCGGAGCCGGCAAGATCAACGCCCCGGGCGGGCGTCTCGATGATGGAGAATCACCGATCGAGGCCGCCGTGCGCGAAGTCGAAGAAGAGCTCCGGATCACGCCGCTCGATCCGGAAGAGCGGGGCGAGCTGAAGTTCCAGTTTGTAGACGGCTATTCGATTCACGGCTTCGTATTCCGCGCCAGCGAGTATCGTGGCGAGCCGACGGCGACCGATGAAGCCATCCCGCTGTGGACGCCCGTGGATCGGATTCCCTACGAAGAGATGTGGGCGGACGATCGTCACTGGCTGCCGCTCCTGCTCGAGGGCCGCCGGTTCAGCGGTCGCTTCCTCTTCGATGGCGACGCCATGCTCGACTTTGAGATCGAGACGACCTGAGGGCGCACCCGCCGCTGACGCTCATTACCAGGTAGGGCCGGTTCCGTAGGCCACCAGCCGTAGGCGACGCGCGGGTAGGTGTGAAGCCATTTCGCCGCGCCTCGCGGCGCCCGGTCCTCTCGCACACCGCTCAGCTTGTCGCGCTGTCGCTCGTAATCCTGCCGTCGTGGAGCTCGATCCGGCGCTTGGTGCGCTTGGCCAGAGCCTGGTCGTGGGTGATCACGACCATCGTGTGTCCCTGGTTCCAGAGCTCCTCGAAGAGGCTCATGATGTCGCCGCCCGAGCTCGAGTCGAGGTTGCCGGTGGGCTCGTCGGCCAGCAAGAGAGCCGGCTTCATGGCCAGCGCCCGCGCGATTGCGACGCGCTGCATCTGGCCGCCCGAAAGCTCGGTCGGCTTGTGATGCCCGCGGTCGGCGAGGCCGACCTTGCCGAGAAGCTCCTCGATCCTCTCGTGTCGCTTCTTCTTGCCGACCCGGCCGAAGAGGAGAGGCATCTCGACGTTCTCCCAGGTCGAGATCTGCGGAATCAGGTTGAAGTTCTGGAAGACGAATCCGATCCTGCGGTTGCGGACGTCGGCCAGCTCGGTTCGGCTCATTCCGGCCACCGGATCGCCGCGAAGCTCATAGGTGCCGGCCGTGGGAGTGTCGAGGCAGCCGATCAGGTTCATCAGGGTCGACTTACCCGAACCGGACGGCCCGACTACGGAGAGGAACTCGCCGTCGTCGACGTCGAGGTCGATGTCGAGTAGTGCTTCGACCTTGATCTTGCCGGTGTCGTAGATCTTACTGATCCCCCGCATGTGAATGAGCGAGTCGGCCTCGGTGGCGGGCGCCGCTGGTGCGGCTGCGCTCGGACGTTCACTCATAGCGCAGCGTCTCCGCGGGATCGACCAGAGCGGCGCGGCGAGCCGGAAAGTACGCGGCAACCAGACCGATGAGGCCAAGGATGGCCGCGGTGGCGACTGCTATCGGCACCGACAGCGTTGGCTTCCCGAGAAACTCGAGGGCTTCGTTGTCGCCGGTGGGAAGCATCTCGAGCACGGTGACGACGCCGGTCGCCATGATCAGCCCCAGAACGCCTCCCAGCAGCGTGTAGGTCAGGCCTTCGAGCACCAGCGGTCCGGTGATCCACCGGCTCCGTGCGCCGAGCGCCATTTTGACTCCGATCTCCTTGGTCCGCTCTTTGACCACCGCGTACATGATGTTGGCCACGCCGATACCGCCCACGAACAGGGTCAGGCCACCGATGATGCCCAGAAAGAGCTGAATGCCGAGGAGCATGTTGCTCATAATGCGCTGGCCCTCGACCGTGTCCCAGGTCGGCAGCGCTCGCTCGTCGTCGGGGTCGAAGGCGTACTTGGCGCCCAGGACCTCGCGCACGCCCTTCAGAACGGCCGCCATGTTCTCCGGGCGGTCGGCCTGGACCACCAGATTGCTCAAGCGTTCGCGGCCCCACTGGGTCTTGAAGGTAGTGATCGGTATCACGGCGTGGTCCTCGTCGGGGCCCCCGTAGGCGCCCATCTGGAGCTTCTCCGCCAGAATGCCGACCACGGTGTAGGGGATGTTGTCCACCAGCAGGGTCCGGCCGACCGGATCCTCCTCGCCGTAGAGGTCCTCGGCGAGCGTCCAGCCGAGAAAGATCACCCGGCGCCGAAGCCGTTCGTCTAGGATATTCAGGAAGCGCCCGTCGTCGGCCGCGATGTGGTTGCGCATCTCGCCGTAGGCCAGGCTCACTCCCGTGACTCTGCCGTTGACCGTGGTTCGCCCATTGGTCAAGGGAGCGCGGTAGTTGGTCATCTCGCCGGTGGCGGCGCTCACGTGCTCGACCCGCGTCGCCACCAGATCGACGTCTTCGAGCCGGGGGCGAATCGATCGTCCCGCCGGCATGCCTTCCCAGGGGAGGGTCGTTTCTCCCGGCCACATGATGGCGATGTCGCGTCCCAGGCCGGCCTGGGCTCGGGTGAGCTGGCGCTTCATGCCCTCGCCGAAGGCGAGCAGCAGGACCAGGGAAAGCGAGCCCCAGGCGATCGCCGCCACGGTCAGGAACGCGCGCTTCTTCTGGACTCGGGACGAGCGCAGGAAGAGTTGGAAACTGAGCCAGGGCTTGAACATCGGCTACATCTTCATCGCCACGACCGGATCGAGGTCGGCGGCTGTCTTGGCGGGGAAGTAGCCCGCGATCAGCCCGATGGCTCCCAGGAGCGCCACCGTACCCACGGCCAGGGTCGGGGTCAGGTTGGGATCCCCTACGTACTCGGTGACCCCGAAGGCCGGGAAGAGCGAGCAGAGACTGTACGTAATCGCGAGTCCCAGACCGCCCCCCACCGCGGTGATCATCAGCGTTTCGAGGAGGAACTGCCCGAGGACCCCGCCGGGTCGCGCGCCCATGGCCATTTTGATGCCGATCTCGCGGGTGCGCTCTTCGACCGCGACGTTCATGATGTTGGAGACACCGATGCCGCCGACGACCAGTGTCAGCGAGCCGACGATTCCCAGAAACAGCCGGAAGGCGAGCATGAACGTATCCAGAAACACCGCCATCTCGGAGGTGTCCCAGACCGCCAGCGCCTCTTTGTCCTCAGGGTCGAAGCGATGTTTGGCGGCAACCACCCTGAGCACTTCGTCGGTGGCCTGTTCGGTGCGCTGAACGTCCCGGGCGGTGAAGACGAAGTTGTTCATGTACTTCTGCCCGGTCAGCGCTCGCATGGTAGTCACTGGGACGACCGCCATGTCCTTGTCTCGGAACCTGTAAGAGGAGTCCTGAGTCTTTTTCTTGAGAACGCCGATGACGGTGAAGGGGGAGCCGTGCAAACGCAGGGTCTGGCCGATCGGATCGCCCGTGCCGAACAGGTTCTCCGCCAACTCGTTGCCCAGGAAGATCACCCGGCGCTTGTCGCGCAGATCGAACGGATTGATGAACCGGCCGCCCGCCTGGGGAATCATGTTGCGCATTTCGCCGAAGATCGGGTGGACCCCGACGGTGTCGACCGCCATGGTCTTGGTCCCCAGCTTGAGCTTGAGAGTCCGGGCGTACTCACTGGATATCCAACCCAGTTCCTGGGCACTCGCCTTGAGCAGCCCGATGTCGCTCTCGTCGAGCCGGATCGGTCGCCCCTTGCCCAAACCCTCGAACGGCATCGAGGTCAGTGACGGCCAGGCTATGACGATGCCGTTGCCGAGGCCCGCGGAGTTCTTCTTGATCTGATGGTGGAAGCCGTCGCCGAAGGCGAGCAGCAGGCTAACCGCGACCGTGCCCCATACCAGACCGAGTGTGGTCAGTAGCGAGCGCAACCGCTGGGCGCGGAGATCGCGAAAGAGCTGCTTTCCCAGGTTGCCGAGCCGGTCCATTGCCTAATCCAAAGTGCCTCAATCTAGCCGAACACGTCCCTCGGTGGTCTCTGGACGACCTCGTCGCCCTCCTCGAGCCCGGATACGACCTCGATGTTGAGGCCATCCGAGAGTCCGGTCTCGATCTGGACTCTCTGCGGCTCGGCCTCGGGTCCTTCGCCGGGAATCTCGACGAAGGTCTTCAGGCCCTCGTCCTCGAAGGTCACCAGGCGCTCGGGGATGAGCAGGATGTCTTCTTTCTCGCGGATGATGAGATCCGCATTGGCGGAGTAGCCGGCGCGCAGGGTCACGCCATCGGTGGGATCGATCTCGATCTCGATGTCGAAGAGCCGCGCGCCCTCTTCTTCTCTCGCCTGGGGAGCGATGCGAGCCAGCCGACCGGTAACCTCGACCCCGGGCAGGGCGCCGATCTTGAGCCGGGCGGTGACGCCGAGGTCGAGTTTGCCGACGTCGATCTCGTCCACCGTTCCCCGGAAGATGAGATCGCCCATGTCGGCCACGGTGGCGAGCTCGGTGCCCTCCTGGAACGAGGTCAACGGTACGACCGGATCCCCGGGGTCGACCGCGCGCGCCAGCACGATCCCGGCCGCCGGGGCGCGGATGACCGATTCCATGGAGCGGCCGCGGCCGGCGATACGGCCCTTGCGCGTCAGGTCCAGGTTGTCCTGGGCGCTGGCGAGCTCGATCTTGGCGAGCTCGAAGGACTCGCGCTTGGTGTCGAGCTCGTCCGCCGGCGTGATGCCCTCTCTGGCGAGCTTCTCGGCTCGCTTCCAGGCCGCGTCCGCTCGGGTGTGGGCCGATTTCGCGGCGTCGAGTCTTCGCTGCGCCTCGACCAGCTCGCTGGGCGTGGGATCGGGGACGATCTCGAACAGGGCGTCGCCCGTCCTGACCGAGTCACCCACCTCCACGGCACAGCGCTTGACGATTCCCGAGATCTTCGACTTGACCTTGAACTCGAGCCGCGGCTCGATCTGGCCGATGCCGACCGCCTTCTCGACGATGGTACCGCGCTCGACCTCGACGAGCTTGAAATCCCCGTTGCCGGTGTTTCGCCCCTTGAACCAGGCGTAGCCGGCGCCGCCCAGTCCGGCGATCAGGACCAGAACCAGAAGGATCTTGAGAATGCGCCCCACGGAATGCCTCGCTTTCGGTGTGATCCGGAGCCCGAGTTCCGGGCCCCCTTTCTGTCACTACGCACTCCAGATTATCCGTGTTTCGCCCCAGCCGGCACTCCACCCGGAAGGGCGGGGAAAGGCCCGGCGCTACTCTTCCCAGCGCGCCGCCAGAGCATCCAACCGGCTCTCGAGCTCGTCTTCGGATAGTCAGACGCCGTTCACCATCACGCGGACCGGGTCGCTGAGTCGCCCGATCTTCTTGAGTGGGTCCTCGTTGACGACAAGGAAATCGGCCCGCTTGCCCTCTTCGGAGCCGGCCGGAGCCTCACCGAGCGAACCACTCCGCGATCTGCTCGTACGGGCCCCAGGCCGGCGCGAGCGAGAGGCTCTCGCCCGCGACAGGCGGGGTCACGGGAACGTAGCCCTCTGCTTCCCACCGCACCCAGTAGAGCGACGGGTCTTCCAGAGAAACCACGAAGCGGTAGTCGATCGCCGTCGGCACCCCGGCTCCGTCGTCAGCCACGACCGTTGCGGTCATTCCGGTGACTTCGACGACCGATCCCTCGTCGAGCGGATCCCGGTGGGACCGAAAGAGCTCTCCCAGCGGTCCGGCGTAGAGGCCGCCTTCAATCGAGACTCGCACGGTGTGGGCGTCGAGCCGCTCGAGGGTGACTGGTGCCGGTCCGGCCGAAAGCGTCCTCATGTGGGGTGGGTAGGGCTTCTGCTCGACGGCCCGGATCGTCGAGACCAGGGTCACGAAGCTCAGGTAGTCGGGCGTGTTGACGATGACGAGGTCGCGACCGGCGATCGACGAGTCTGCCGGCAGGCTAGAGACCGCCAGCCTGGTCGGCTCGCCCATTGTCGAGACGAAGTGAGCGCCCGCCGGCACCATGAGCGGTGCGAGCAGGAGGTGTTGGACGAGAAGGAGAATCGCCAGAGATCGGAGAATGAACCGCGCAATGGCCGGCGCGCGAGGCTCGCGTTCGAACACCGAGACCACGAACTGGCCGATCAGCCCCATCGCGCCTACCCCGACGAAAAACAGCAGCCGGTTGGACGGAAACGTCGCCGCGACCGGCAGCAGACTCAGCACCATACCCAGCGCCCAGAAACGAGCGATCCGGTCCCGCCTGAGAAGCGGTGCGAGCGCGGCGGCCAGCACCACGATGAGGGCCACCGCAAGAAGCCAGACCCGCCGGGCGGGATCTGCCGGCAGCAGCCAGCCGGCGTCGGCGGGAATCACGCTCCATTGGCCGAGCAGAAGCAGCGCAAGCCTCTCGGGCAGCATCGCCAGGTAGGCGGCGGCGTCCCCGATCGGGTCGAGATAAAGCCCCGAGCCTCGGGTGCCGAAGCCGCCCAGCCGGTAGACCGCGGCCCAGATCACGACCACAGCGCCGTGACCGCCGAGGGCCGTGGTTCCGCCGCGAGGTCCCGACGGATCCACAAAGAGGGCGTAGGCCGCGAGGTATCCGAGGGCGGACAGCGCCATCTCGCCCGAGGCCAGGCCCATTGCCAGAAAGACCGGACCCGCCCAGGCGCCCGAGCGTTTGTCGGATCGCCTCCAACGATCGTGTGCGACGAGACACAGGACTCCGAAGAACGTGGCGGTGAGGGCGTTGCGATTGGCGAGCCACGCCGCCGCTCCCGCGTGCGCTTCGTCTATCGCGTAGAGGAGACCGGCGAGCCCGGCGGCGAGGCTCGAGCCCATCATGCGCCGGTAAAGAAGCGCTGCGACCGCGATCAGACCGCCGAGCCAGGCGAGGCTGTGCGCATGCATGAGCGCAGCCGAATCGGGCCACAGACGGTAGTCGATCCAGACCGTTGCCACGGTCAGGTAGCGAAGAAACGACAGCCGTAGGTTGTCCGCCGTCCACCACGGGAACACTCCCCAATCGATGTAGTCGTCGAGGTAGGCGCTCTCGCCTCGCATCAGGGAGAAGGCCTCCATCGCTTCGACCTCGTGCGCGGCTCGATCCAGCATGATCATCCGCTGCATGTAGTCGTCGAGCTGAAACCCCGCGCCGAGGGCGGGAAGACAGAGCACGACGGCTATCAGAGCGAGTCGGGTCGGAAGCCGACGGTGGACCAGCCACTCGGCCAGCGAATGCCAGCTCCTGGTGAGAAACGCACCGATCACAGGATCGAAACCTGCACTCACTCTAGCAGCGCTCTCGGGTTCATCATTCACCCGGCCGGAAGGACCCTCCCGCAGACTCTGCTGCCCTTTACCGCGGTCCTGCGTTGCTCGAGATGACCCTACGCCTCCCGAGAATCAGCCCGATCCTTTCTTCCTATCCCTAAGGGTGGTAACGCACGCGGCGGCTGCGACGCGAAGAAAAGGAGTGGTAG
>JBHHWO010000024.1:0-41650 GCA_046756565.1 Thermoanaerobaculia bacterium
CTCACCTCGAGCAACTAAACCCGCAGGCGGCGCGGAAGGTGGCTCGAGGTGTGGTTCGCGTCCTGCAGAGACTGATTCCACGAAGTGAGTGACGAAAACGGCCGTCAGCCAGCCGATCTCCACGCGACAGCGAGGCCGAAACTCGAGCCACCTCCTGCGCCGTCTGCCGTGATCAAACGCTCGAGGCCAGGCCTCGCGGTCAACGAAGACCACTCTCTCGGTCGGCGCCTATGCGTAGGTCCCGACGTCATCTCGGAGTGATTCGAGGTCGGAGGCGAGGCATCCGCCGGGCCGAATGAGGAGCGACCGAGGTGCCTTCTAGTGTCCTGTCCCAGTGATTCGCTACACAAATCTCGGGCCTTTCTGCACGCTGCCGGCGTTGCCACTCCTCAACATAGGCCCAGCTATGCTTGCGTCGTGGGCGCCTTGGCAGCGCACACCATGACCTCGAGCCTTATGCACCGAATCACTGGGACAGGACACTAGGGCAATCAGCCACCCGAAGGGTCGAGCCGAAGGCGAGTTTGCTGTTGCCCTCCGAGGACGCAACGAATGAGGCCCAGGCGGATCGACTCCGCCGAGTGCGGAGCGAGACGATCGACTGAGGGACGCCGTGTCAGCTTGTGGCCTGCCGATCGCCGCCGACGCGCGGAGTGCCGGTAAGAACGACGGTATTCATTCGACCGCTGGAGGTAGCCTCATCAGCTCCACAAACAGTTTCTCGAACCTCTCCACATCGATATCCGTCTGCACCTTCCAGGTCGCGCCCTCGGACCACCAGGGCTCGATCTTCTCGGCAGTCCAGACCGTCTTGCCGTAGCTGGGTCCGGGAAGGTAGTCGACGTCGAGCCGGAGCTCCTCGGTCTCGGTGATGATCTCAGGATCGATGATCGCAGCCGCGGCAAGCTCGTCCCACATGAAGCTGTAGCCGACCTTCATCTCCAGATAGCTCTTGCGCAGGTATTCGGCCAGTGGGGTCCCCGCGCTGGCGATCGCCTCGATCAGCTCGTCGGTCATATGGGTCTTGTGGCAGACGTCGATCGGCGTCAGGTGCCGCTCCTTCCATGGAGCGCGGATGTGAATGAAGGCCGCCTCGGCGTCCCACCAGAAATTGAACCGGTGATTTACGTAGATGTGGCCGCCCATGGTGTAGACCGCCTTGATCTTGTCGACGATGTCGGGCGCGATGCGAATCGCGAGCGCGACGTTGGTGAGCGGACCCGCGGTGTAGAGCACCAGCTCGCCCGGATACTTGCGCGCCATCTCGGCCAGGAGCTCGGCGGCGCTCTTGTCCACGGGCTCGAGAGTCGTCGGGCCGCCGGGCTCGTAGTTGATGGTTCCGCGGGGCGGACCCCAATCGCCCCAATTGCCGTGCCAGCCGTCGCCGCCCTTCTCGCCCCAGAGCTCCTCGCGGCGCGTCATGATGTCCTGTGAGTTCAGGAGCGGCACCTCCGAGCCGGCCGCGACCGGCACGTGGTTCTTACCCGTAAGCTCGACGATCTTGAGCGTGTGATACACAGCCTGACCCAGCCAGGCGTCGCCGGCGACGACGCCGATGCCAACGACGTCGATGTTCGGGGCCTGCAGGAGCATCGCTGTCGAAACTGCATCGGTGCCCGCTGGGCCCGAGGTGTCTTGATCGATGAAGACCTTGATCCTTTCGTCGGCGGCAGAAACCGGACCCGCGGCGATCGACGCCAGGGCTATCGCAAGGCAGACGGCTGAGATCCAACGCATGGGCGCCCTCCTCTCGAGTCAGCGAGCGTGAAAGCGGAATTGTATATCGGGGTCGATCGCGGCTCGGCCGTATAATTCGCGCCGAGCATGACGCCCCTACACCAAGCTACTAGCGGAGCGCTGTTTCTTGCACTGATCCTTCTCGTAGTCGCCGGGCCAGCCTGGCCCCAGAGTGACGAGAAGCTCACCGCAGTTCCGGCCACCGAAGCGCAAAGTCTGCAGGCCGAAGGCAGAACCGAGGAGGCGATCCTGAGCTACCAGCAGGCCATCGGACAGGCGCCCGAGAACGCCCAGCTCTGGATCGAGCTGGGCGAGGCCTATCGCATGGTCCTCCGCATGCCGCACGCGATCGCCGCCTTTCGGAAGGCTCTCGAGCTGAGTCCCGACCATGAGGTGGCGCAATTGGCTTTGGCCGAGTGCTACCGTCAGCTCGGCAACCACGACGAGGCACAGCGCCTTCTGGAAGCCGCGGTGGCGGCCCATCCGGACAGCTCCGCTCCCGCGATTGCCCTGGGAAGGTTCCACATGGACCTCCAGCAGCACGACCAGGCTTTGGCGGAACTTCTGGCGGCCCTCGAGATCGATCCTGACAACGCCGCCGCGCGCGTCCTGCTCGGAGCGGTCTACAAGTCTCTGGCCGACTTCGAGGCAGCGCTCGCGGAGTTCGACCGGGCCATTGCCCGCCAGCCAGACAATGCCTTGGCGCTTTACTGGCGGGCATCGATCTACGCGGATCGGAACGACACCGATCGGGCACTTCCAGACGCCGAGCGCGTGGTCGAGCTGGAGCCGGCCAAGGCGCGCGGCCGGTTCCTGCTGGCAACGATCCTGGTCCGCGATGGCCAGTGTACGGCCGGTGTCGAGCACCTGGAGAGAATTCTGGCCGACGAGCCCGATCACACCGAATCGGCCTCGCTGCTCGCGCGCGCGTACCAGTGCGCGGGCCGACCCGAGGACGCGGCCGAGATCCGCTTGCGATTCGCCGCGCTGGCCAAGCAGGTACACAAGGAAAGGGAAAGCGAAACCCAGGCGGACCATTTGGTGAGCGAGGCCCGAGAGCACGCCCAGAACGGGCGTCCCAACGAGGCTCTGAAGATCCTCCAGCGCGCGCTGGAGCAGGACCCGGACAACGACAGCGCTTACACCCAGCTGGCCAAGATCCACTACTCGGCAGGTAACTTCCAGATCGCACGCGAGGCCGCCGAGATCGCGCTGCAGCACAACCCGTACAAATCGGACACGCTGTATGTTCTCGGCCGCACGCTGACCCAGCTTGGCGATCCCGAAGGCGCGCGTGACGTCTACACGCAGACCACGCTGATCAACCCGCTGGACAGCGAAGCGCTCTTCTACCTCGCGCAGGTTCACCTCGAGCTCGACGACCGCGCGGCCGCCGTCGCCGCGCTCGAAAAAGCCGTCGCCCTCGAGCCCGAGAACGAGGAGCTCGCCGCAGCCCTGGCGGCGGTCAAGGCCGAGTCGTAGAGGAACCAGAATGGCCGCGCGTCGGCGGCGAGCGCCAGGCCAATCCTCCAGGGGACGGCTCAGGCGTCTCGGACTGCCGAAGCTCGGCCCTCGCCTGCGCTCCGCCTGGGGGAAAGAGGGACAGGCACTAGCGGCGCACCGGAAAACGTAGGGTACCTGTCCCTCTTTCCCCTTGCGGAGAGCCCCCTGAGCGGATTGCCTGCCGACCCGCCTAGCCTCCGCGGTCACTTGCGGGCTGATCACCTTGTCCGAACTCCAAAAGCGCCCGGTTGTCGCCGAGCCGAAGCCAGTAGCAACTACGAGCGGGCGTCGGTGGCTGGAGGTGCAAGGCGAGCAAGGCGGGCGCGACGCAGGCGTACATGCAAGTACGTCGAGGAGCGCCCGCCGCCGCACAACGCCGCAGATTCAGTGACCGACGCCCTCTCGTCAGTACATTATCGTCTTCGTCAGGTGATGCGGCCAATGCGTCGTGTGATAACTCGACCAGAGCCGCGCATCCAGCTGCGGAATGATGATCTGCGAGTCGTCGGGCCTGAGGGCGTTGATGTCCTCGGTCAATAGCGCGGTGGCATAGATCATATGGGCTCGGATCTCGATCTCTTCGTCGCTGTCGCGCGGGATAAGTCGGCCCGAGTTGATCTTCTTCTCGAGTTCCGTCGAGTAAACCAGGATCCCCATCACCCGTAGCGCCACCGGCACGATGTAGTCGGCAAATGCGGTCATCGAGGCGATGTCGTCGATGCGAAAGCCGCCGTGGGGCTTGAAAGCCGAGTGCAGACCCCAGTAGGTCAGTTGCGCGAGCTTGTGGAAGTGAACTTTGTGACCGCGCCATGAGCTGGAGTCGTCGAAGCGTGGGAACTCGTCAATCAACCGATCGATCAGCCCTTTGCCGCCGTCGAAGAGTCGCGGCGAGCAGGTCTCGAGGAAGTTGTGGAAGAAGCCGTCATAGTGCTCCGCCAGCCTCTCGCCCACCTGGTTCAGAACCGCTAGTTTCTCGTCGAGCATCGGCATTTCGATGTTGCCACTGAAGATGCCGGCGAGCTCCGAGTGGGTGACCTCGGCCAGATACCGGCCATCCAGGACCGGGACTCCTTCGGCTATCGCCCTCTTCAAACACGCGGTCATGGCCATCGAGTCCGACCAAGTCTGACCCTGGTAGTCGGTCTTGAACTTGACTCCGGTCTCGAAGTCGGTGAAGGCGGTGTTGATGGTGTTCGACACCATGGTGAAATCGATCGCCTGCTCGCGCTCGGTCACGGGATCGAAATCGAGACCGAACTGCGGAAACGGCAGCTTCTCGTAGGCCATCCAACGCGCCACCTCGCCGATCCTGGCCACGTCGGTACGGACGTGCTCCGATCCCCTGATCACCGGCCGGAGGCTGTCGAGAACGGGACTGCCAATCGGCTTCGGCCACCTGAGTGCCGCGTTGGACGGATCGCTCATTTCATGAGCCTCGATCCTGCCAAAGAGAAAGGGGAGCGCCGAGGCGCTCCCCAGGATGGAAAGAAACGAACGACGGTGCACTAATACTGAAACCGCACTCCCAGCTGGATCGAGAACGGCGTGCTCCCCGGTGAGACCTGATCCAGCGTGCGGTAGGCCACGCCGTTCGGGCCGATGTCGCCGGGTTGCGGAGCACCGCTGAGCACCGAATCCACGACCGCGTTGATGGCGGGGTTGGAGTACTTGTTCGCCGTGTCGAAGACGTTGAAGAAGTCGGCGATGACCTCGATGCTTCGACCGCTCGGCAGACCGAACTCCTTGCTCAAGCGCAGATCGAACTGGAAGAAGTCCGGCTGCCGCGCCGGGTAGCGCCCGAGCAGGCGGTTACCGCCCACGACCGGCCGGTCATTGTTGCAGCCGTTGTTGTTGACACCGTCGCCGTTCGTATCGTCCAAGATGCAAGCCGGGAAAGGAATTCCGTCCCGCGCGATGATCAAGCCGCTGATCAGAAAGCCCTTGCCGAGCTCCTTGGTGCCCGAGATCTTGAGCTGATTCGGGATATCGAGGGCGTTCCTGCCGTAGTCGATATCGATATTGTACGGATCCTGGGGGCCGAAGAACGAATCGGTGTCGCGCTCGCTGGCGGCGTTGTCCTTGTTCTCGGACCAGGAGTAGTTGACGAAGAACTGGTAGCCGTCGGCGAACCGCCGGGTGAGATTGAGCACCACCTGCTTGAACTCACCCTCGCTGAAGCTGCCGTGCGCATCCGCACTGGTGACCGTCGGGTCGACGGGCCCTCCCAGAATCGTGCGGCCGAACTGGTCGGTGCCCAGGCTCTCGTGGTTGCGGCTCCATCGGGTGCTGCTGAAACCGCCGGTTCGCAGACGGTCCGAATCGGCGTGCGCCAGGGTCGTCGTGAATGTGTACTTGTCGGCGATCTGCCACTCGAGAGTGGCGGTGGTGTTCTGAACCCGCGGGTTCTTGAGCCCGACATCGTCGTAGGTGATGCCGAATGGCGGCTGCGGCACGAATGGATCATCCGGCGGGATGGGGTCGGGCCAGAGGTTGGGGTAGCCACCGGGCGGGATGCAAGTCGGGTTGAAGAAGCAGAAGAGCACCGTGGTAGGCCCGGATCCCCGGCTGAAGAAAATGGGAGGGGTCTGGGCGTAATAGAGCCCCCAGTTGGCGCGAAAAACGGCGGGTTTGCCGCCCAGGTCGAACGAGTAGGCGACCCCCAGGCGCGGCCCGAACTGGTCTTCGTCGTCCGGAGGCGCTTGGGGCGGCGGAGCGAACGTGGTGCCAGCTCCGACGCCGTGCGGCACCGATGCGCCGGGAATCGGGAACCTGCCGCCCGGGTTGTCGGTGATGTCGAAGCGCGCGCCGTAGGTGACCGTGAGGTTCGGCTTCGCCTGCCACTTGTCCTGGATGTAGGCCCCGTAAGCGGTCTGCTTGACGCGCTCGGCCTCGAAGGCGGCCTCCCTGTAGGGCTCGGTGCCGATGCCGAAGCCCTGGATGAAGCCGAAGGGAGTGCCCGCTTGGAAGTCCTCGAGAGTGAAGAACGAGTAGGACCCCGCCGACCAGCCAAAAAACGCGCCGCTCCGAGTGGAATAGTCATTGAGGTCGGCGCCGAACTTGACGTCGTGGTTGCCGAAGGCGTACTGGAAGTTCTCCTGAATGGTGATCTTCTCCTGATTGCCGAAGATCGGCAGGAAGAAGCGCTGGCCGAAGGTGCCGGTGTCACCGATGTTGATCTCGGGAATCGTGGCGTTGGGCTCGCGCGGCCGGGTGGAGTCCGAGTACATGTACTTGAACTCGTTGGACGCCTGGCCGCCCTTGAGCACCTTGGTCCAGGTGCCGATGGTGTTGTCGCCATTGTTCTCGAACTTCTCGGTGTTGCCGAACGAGGCCTGGATCTGGTTCTGGCCCCGGCCGCCGGTGAAGCCGTTGGTCGCGTTCTCGGTGTGGAAGGTACGCACGCTGACGTGATCGCCACCGCCGATCTGCCAGTCCCACTTCAACAGGTACGAGGTCAGTTCCTGGGACTGAGCGTTGGAGCCCTCGAGGGAGCCCAGGTCGGCGATGCCGAGCTCTGGCGCGGCCACGCCGCTCACGTCGCGAGCGAACTTGGTGATCAGGGGACCGTCGCGATCCGAGATGTCGAAGGCAGCGAAGAACCACTGCTTGTCGCGCTTGATCGGCCCGCCCAACGCCGCACCGTACTGGTTCTGCTCGTCGATGTTGGGAGGCGTCCCCAGCCAGTCGTCGTTGGTCAGCGACTCGTTGCGGTGGTACCAGTGCGCGCTGCCTTTGAGCTCGTTGGTGCCGGATTTCGTCACCACGTTGAGGAGGCCACCGGTCGAGCGCCCGAACTCCGGCGCGAAACCGTTGGTGACGACCTGGAACTCCTGCACCGCCTCGATCGGGATGACCGAGTTCTTGGTCTCGAGCGAGCCGAAGAACTCACCGAAGAAGTTGTCGCGCACATCGGCGCCGTCGATCGAGCCGCCGGTGTAGTCACTCTGCTGGCCGCCGAGCCGCAGGCCGCCGCGCAGACCGGGGGTGACCTGCGCCGCGGGGCTCAGACGTGCCAGATCGCGAAAGTCCCGGCCCAGGAGCGGCAGGTTCTCGATCGCGATGTCACTGATCAGCTGGCTGACGCCAGCCGAGCCGGTGTCGATCGGAGCGGTCGAGCCCTGAACCGTGATCGTCTCGGTCTGGATCTCGAGACTGAGGGTGACGTCGAAAGTGAGCGAGGAGCCGACGGTGACGTCGAGGCTGGTGACCTCGACCGCGTCGAAGCCCTCGAGCTCTACCAGGACGTCGTAGTCGCCAGGGGGCACCGCGGGAAACCGAAAGACGCCGCCGTCGCCGGTGACCGTCACGCGCGAGACACCCGTGGCGCTGCTTCTCAAAGTGACCGTGGCGCCCGGAATCGGAGCGTTGGTTTCGTCATAAACGTTGCCGCTTACCTGACCGCTGTCGAGTGTCTGTGCCTGGGCGACAGGAGCCAAGGCCAGACCAATGACAAGGAGTGCTAACCAGAAAGATCGCCGCATCGAGGCCTCCCTTAACAACGAGGGTTACGAATTGTAGGACAACCGCAGTGTACCTTAGTTTTTTTCCGCCCGGCAACTCTCCCTAGTTGCCAGACAGCCGTTCCAGAAACAGGCTCAAAAACCGCTCCGAGTCGGCCTCCACGGCCACGAAGGCGTTGGGCTCGACTCTGTCGATTCCGGTCATTTTGAGCCGATCTCCCTCGATCTCGTTGCGCTCGACCATGTTGTACCGGTTGCCCACCGTCTGGCCCCGGGTGAACTCGCCGCGCCTCTCGACGTCGATCCGCATGTGCCGGGTGCGAACAAGCGTCGGGTCGATCACGACCCCGATCGCCAGCGGGTCGTGCATCGGGGTGCCGTCGGCGCCGAACTGGGCCGAGAGATCGACCAGGAACCTCATGACCTCGGTTGCGAAGTCGTTCTGTGTGCCGTGAGTCGCTGAGAGTTGCTCGAGGTGGTCCGCGCCGAAGTTGGTCTTGTGGGTGACGTCTAGCCCGACCATGGTCACCTTCCAGCCGGCGTGGAACACCGCGTGAGCCGCCTCGGGGTCGTTGTAGATGTTCGCTTCGGCGACCGCGGTGACGTTGCCCTCGGTGATCGAGCCACCCATGATCACCACCTCCTTGACCAGGGGGACGATGCCGGGGTCCTTGTGGATCGCCAGGGCGATGTTGGTGAGCGGGCCCACCGGAACCAGGGTGATCTGGCCGGGCGCAGCCCGGACCATCTCGACGATGAGATCCGGAGCGAACCGGGGGTCGGCCTCGCACTCGGCCGCCGGCAGCTCGATATCGCCGAGGCCGTTGGCGCCATGCACGAATTCGGCGGTAATCAGCCGCTGCGCCAGCGGCTTTCTGGCGCCACCTGCTACCGGAATGTCGCAACGGCCAGCCAGGGAGACCAGCCGGAGGGTGTTGTCGAGGGCCTGCGCCGCGGTGACGTTGCCCGGAACCACCGTGAACGCTTCGACCTCGAGCTCGGGCGAGTTGAGGGCAAGCAGAATGGCCATCGCGTCGTCCGTGCCCGGATCGGTGTCGATGATCACGTGGGTCGGTGGCGCCTGTGCGACTGCATATGCCGGCGCCGCGGCCGCCAGGATCAGCGCGGCGGCGAGCAGCACCGGCCACGAGGCAAGCTGGCAGAGTTCGTGCTTCACGATTCGGAGCGTTGTCGTTGGCAGCCGGAACGCAGCCGAGTGTACGGAGGTGCCCAGAGCCGGTCAAGCGGCTTCTTTCGGCTACTCTAGACCGCCGGAATGAGAGTCCAGCGCCCGATCCTCGCCGTCCTACCCCTGGTGCTCGCCCTCGCGGGAGCGAGCGCAGGAGCGGAGCCGACCGACTCGTTTGCCATACGCTACGAGGACGTTTCGGAATCGGCCGGCATCACCTTCCGTCACGAGCGGGCCGCCTCGAGGGAAAAGCTCTATCTCGAGACCATGGGTGCCGGCGTCGGCTGGGTCGACTACGATCAGGACGGTCTCCTCGACGCCCTGTTCGTCAACAGCGGACCCACGCCCGAGTTCGAGCCCGAAACCCTTCCCCAGCCGGCGCTCTACCGCAACCTCGGCAACGGCGCCTTCGAAGACGTCACCGAAGCGAGCGGTCTTCTGGTCGGTCCGGGTTTCTTCTTCTTCGGCGTCACCGCCGGTGACTACGACAACGACGGCTTCCCGGATCTTTACGTGTCGGGCTACCGCCGCTCGCTTCTCTACCGCAACCACGGCAGGGGCGGCTTCCAGGACGTGACCGAGAGCGCCGGAATCGACAGCGAGGGGGACTGGGAGACCGCTGCCGGCTGGTTCGACTACAACCGCGATGGCAGGCTCGATCTGCTGATCTCCAACTACGTCCAGTACGACGTCGAGCGCAACGTCGTCTGCGGCGATCCGACACCCGAGCTGCGAGCCTATTGCCACCCGGACAGCTTCCCCGGCACCTCGCCCAGGCTCTATCGAAACGAAGGCGATGGCACCTTCGAGGACGTCACCGCGAGCGCCGGGCTCGTCAATACCGATGGCAAGAGCCTCGCCGTGGCCCTCGCCGACCTCGACGGCGACGGCTGGACCGACATCTTCATCGCCAACGACACCCAGCGCAACTTCGTCTATTTCAACAACGGCGACGGTACCTTCGAGGATGCCAGCTACATCTCCGGGGCCGGGTTCAGCGAGGACGGTAAGGCCGAGGCGGGCATGAGCGCGGGCGCGGCCGACGTCGACGGCGATGGCGACATCGACCTCTACGTCAGCCATCTCGATGCCGAGTTGGATCGCCTCTACATCAACGAGGGCGACCGGCTATTCGTCGACGCAACCGTCACAGCGGGCCTCGGCACGAGCAACATCCGGAACAGCAGCTTCGGTGCCGGTTTCCTCGACGCGGACAACGACGGAAACCGCGATCTCCTGGTCATCAACGGTCACATCCTGGACAACATCGAGATTTTTCACGCCGGCGTCACTCACGCCGAAATCAAGAAGCTCTACAAAAACCAGGGCGGCGGCAGGTTCGTGGACGTGAGCGAGACACAGCCCGAAGCCTTTCTGGAGCCGCGGGTCGGGCGTGGACTAGCGGTCGGCGACTACGACAACGACGGCTGGCCGGACTTTCTGGTCAACAACAACGGCGAGCCGGGACAGTTGTTCAGAAACTCGGGCACGCCCGGCAGGCACTGGCTGGGCGTGAGGCTGGCGGGCCAGAAGAGCTCTCGCGACGGCGCCGGCGCAAAGCTCGCAGTCCGCGCGGGCAACCTGGCGAGCTTCGACCAGGCCATCGGCGGCAGGAGCTACTGCTCGGCCCGGGATCCGCGCATCCTGGTGGGGCTGCGCTCCGAGTCCACTGTGGACGCCCTCGAGATCGGCTGGCTGAGCGGAAAGCGGCAGAGGTTCACCGCACTCCCCGCCGACCGGTACGTCACCGTGTGGGAAGGCGCGGACCCAGCCCGCGAGCCTGGCCCGGTCGGCGGCGGTTAGAACGGCTGCTACACTCCCAGACCGTTCGCACAAGTAACCCGGGAGCTCGGCCGGCGTCGGAGGTCAGCCGGCTCGCGACATCGACTGTCCGATCGTGAAGGACCGCTTCATCACCACCGGCGCTTGTGCCGTCGCCGCCCTCGCGACAATCACTACGGCGTGCGCCCCGGTACCCGCCGAAGAGGGGCAGGCCGTGGACCTCGTGATCACCAATGGTCTGGTGGTGACGATGGACGGCGACTCGCGTGTAATCGAGGACGGCACGGTCGTAGTCGCCGGCTCCGAGATCGTCGCGGTCGGTGGTCCCGAGGTGGCCGATGAGTTCGAGCCCGCCGAGACCCTCGACGCCGGCGGCGACATCGTCATGCCGGGCATGCTCAACACCCACACCCACGCGTCAATGACCATCTTCCGGGGTCTCGGAGACGACATCCCCAACCGCCTCCAGCGCTTCATCTTCCCGCTCGAAGCCATGGTGGTGAACGCCGACAACGTCTACAAGGGCGCGCTGCTCGGCGCCGTCGAAATGGTCCTCTCGGGCGCCACGACCTTCGTCGATATGTACTACTTCGAGGACGAGGTCGCGCGCGCGGCCAAGGCAGTCGGTGTCCGGGCGGTTCTCGGCGAGACGATTATCGGCTTCCCCGCGCCGGACGCCGAGGAGGCCTACGGCGGCCTCGACTACGCCAGGCGTTTCATTGCCGAGTACGCGGACGACGAGCTCGTGATTCCCGCGCTCGCCCCGCACGCTCCCTACACGATGGACAAGGAGCACCTGAGGGAAGTCGCGGATGCGGCGCGCGAGCTCGGTGCTCCGGTCCTGCTTCATCTGTCCGAGACGCAGGCCGAGATCGATCGCATCGCCAGCGAGTTCGGCATGAGCCCAGTGGCCTACATGGACTCGGTCGGCCTCCTGGTCGACGAACTCGTCGCCGCCCACTGCATCTTCGTCGACGAGGCCGACGTCGCGCTTCTAGCGAAGCGCGACGTCGGCGTGAGTCACAACATCGTCTCGAACGTCAAGGCGGGCAAGGGAATTGCGCCGGTGGTCAAGATGCTCGAGGCCGGAGTGGACGTCGGGCTGGGCACCGACGGGCCCATGAGCGGCAACACGCTCGACATGATGGGGCTTCTCGGCTACACGGCGAAGCTTCACAAGCTCGCGGCGCTGGACCGGCGCGTGATGCCGGCCAAGACCGTCGTCGAGATGGCGACAATCCGGGGCGCCCGGGCGATCAACATGGACGACCGGGTCGGATCGCTCGAGGCGGGCAAGCTCGCCGATATCGTGATCGTGGACACCAATTCGGTCAACATGATCCCGATGTACGACGTCTACTCGGCCCTGGTCTACGCGGCCAACGCCCGCGATGTCCATACCGTCATCGTCCACGGGCGCCAGATTGTCAGAGACCGGAAGCTCTTGAGCGTGGACATCGACAAGGTCAAGACCGACGTGCTCGAACTCACCGACCGCATCGCGGCGAAGGTGGCAGAGCTCTAGGCTGTATCGCAAAGGAGGGCCCCAGCTGATGACCCGATTCTGCAAGATCCACTTCCTGGCCCTGGCGGTGCTCGTCGTCTCGGCCGCGCCCACCGCCGCCGAGCACCACGCGCCGGCTGGCGACGGCAAGATCAAGGTCATCGTCGACCAGGACGCGCGCGGTCCGTGCAGCACCGACATGCAGTCGGTCCTGATGTTCGTTCAGGCGCCCGACGTCGAGGTGCTCGGCATCACCATGGTCAGCGGCGACCTGTGGATGGACCAGGAGACTCTCCATACCCTGCGAGCGCTCGAGATCGCCGGCCGGACCGATATCCCGGTCTACCGCGGCGCGGTTTTCCCTTTTCTCAACAGCAAGCAGGAGGCCGAGCGCTGGGAAGAGCTTTACGGCGAACACCGGTGGAAGGGCGCCTGGCAGGACGGCGATCCCGGACCCTACGAACGAGTCCCCCTGCGCGAGGGAGAGCCCACGACCGAACCGGCCAATGGACACGCGGCCAACTTCATGGTGGAGGCGGTCAACGCCAATCCGGGCGAGGTGGTGATCTGGGGCGGTGGACCGCTCACCAACATCGCCCTGGCCTTGATGCTCGACCCCAAGCTGCCCGAGAAGGCCAAGGAGCTGGTACTCATGGGCGGAGGTATCGACGTCGCCGAGTACCGCCGCGAGTTCAACTGGTGGTGGGATCCCGAAGCCGCGCGCATGGTGCTCAGGGCTCCATGGAAGAAGATCACCATCACCCCGGTCGACATTTCGGTCAAGACCCGCCACAGCAACGAGCTGGTCGCGCGAATCGCCGAGTCTCCGAGCCCGCTCGCCAAGTACATCGAGGAGTTCCACGTTCCGGTGCCGAACACGGATTCCGATTGGGTGCCCGGAATCTTCATGTGGGACGAGGTGAGCGTCGCCGCTTTGCTCGACCCTTCGATCATCACCGAGCAGCGCGAGGTCTACGTCGACGTCGATATCGACCACGGCATCAACTACGGCAATACCCTCGCGTGGGAAGAGCGTCAGGGCGAGCGTCCCGGGCCCAGAAAGATGTGGGTCCAGTTCGACCTGGATCTCGACAGGTTCTACGACCTCTACGCCGAGCTCATGATGCGCCAGGCGACACCGGATCGATGATGGCGCCGTTCTCGCGCCGTACCTTTCTCCACCGCGCGGCGCTTCTTTCCGCCGCAGCGGCTTCACCCGCGGGCCTGTTCGCACAGGGCGCCGTGTCCCCGAAGCGCGTGATCCTGGATCTTGACATCGGGATCGACGATGCCTTTGCCTTGCTCTTCGCTCACTATTCCCCGGCGATCGAGCTGGTCGGTGTCACCACGCTCTTCGGCAACACCACTCGCGACAAGTCGGCCCGAAACGGTCTCTACATCAAGGAACGGTTCGGCATCGAGGCCCAGGTCTACCGCGGCGCCGCGGCCGCGCTCTATCATCCGCTCGGGCCTCCACCGGCCTTCGTCCACGGCGAGGACGGCCTCGGCGACACCGAAACCATCGAGCCCACAATCGAGGCGGCCGACCTGCCGGCGGCCGAGTTCATCGCCCGAACCATCATGGACAATCCGGGCGAGATTACGGTCGTCGCTGTGGGTCCGATGACCAATCTCGCGCTGGCCCGCCTGGCCGAGCCGGCAATCGTGGACAACGTCCGGGACGTCGTCGTCATGGGCGGTGCGATCGGCTTCGACGGCGAGCTCGGCAACGCCACCACGGTCGGCGAGGCCAATGCCTGGAACGACGCCCACGCGATGGACAGCCTGTTCCGGCACTCCTGGCCCGTCACCATGGTCGGTCTCGACATCACCTACGCAGCCGATGCCGCGATGGGCCCGGGCTACCTCGGGCGCCTGCGCGACGACGCCGGTGACGCCGGGTTGTTCTTGGAGCGAATCAGCCGGCAGTACCGGCGCTTCTACAAGAGCAGCCGGGGAGTAGACACCACGTTTCAGCATGACTCACTCGCCGTCGCCTACGCGATCGCGCCCGAGCTGTTCGAGGTCAGGCGAGGCAAGGTCAAGGTGGTGACCGACGGAGTCGCAAGGGGCCAGACGATTTTCTGCCCTGAAGGGCACCACAACTTCGATGACCCCGAATGGGCCGACCGGCCGGCCCACACCGTCTGTTCCGGAATCGACGGCGCGGGCTTTCTCGATCTCTACCGCAGCGCTGTCGCCGCCGGCGCCACGAGCTAGTCGGGCTTGTCAGCGGCCGATCGTCGCCTCGTAGAGCTCGAGCATCCGCTGGTCGTCGACGCCCGTGCACACGCGGACGTCGGGTGCTTCGTGCCAGGCGGCCCAGTGCTCGGGAGGACTCCCGAACGTCGCGATCGTCTGGCCCAGAGCGAAGCCTTCGGAAGCGACCCGGACGCGGGCAGCCTCGGTCTCGAACAGACTGCGATCGATGACGTAGGCGATCGCGGACGGGTCGTGGGTGTAGAAGCCACCGATCACGCCGCGCGACTCGTAGAACCGTTTGTAGAAACGCGTAATGTCCCAGATGAACCCACCCAGCTTGGGATTGGCCTCGGCCAGGCGCCACAGCAGATCGTCTTTCATTCGGACCTTGGTGGTCACGTCGAGACCCACCATGGTGACCTGCCATGGCGAGGTGAAAACGATATCGGCCGCCTGGGGGTCTCCGTAGATATTGGCCTCGGCGACCGGGCTGACGTTTCCTTCGACTCGCGCGGCGCCGCCCATCAACACCACCTCCTTGACCAGTTCGGGCAGCCGAGGCTCGATCGCCAGCGCCAGGGCGATGTTGGTCAACGGCCCCACCGGCACGAGCGTGATCTCGCCCGGGTGACGTCGCGCCATGTCGACGATGAACTGTGCAGCCGTCTGCTCGACGACCTCGCCCGCAGGACTTTGCAGCCCCGCTTCGCCGAGGCCGTCGGCGCCATGGACGAAAGCCGGTGGCTCCCGTGGCTCTTTCACCAGCGGACGCTCGGCGCCGCGAGCTACCGGAACCGATTGGCCCGCCAGATTCACCAGGGTGAGCGCGTTCTTCGTGGCGTTGTCGATCGCGACATTCCCGAACACCGTCGTGATGCCGACAACCTCGAGCGCCGGCGACCGGAGAGCGAAAAGAATCGCCATCGAGTCGTCGACTCCCGGATCGGCGTCGATGATGACTTTGACGGGTGTGGCGTGAAGCGAAGAGCCGATCACGAGACCTAGAGCCAGGGTTAGAGTAAGAGCGCCTGTCTTCATGCTTCGAGTCCCTCTCCGGTGCTCAGACGGGTGTGGTTGGCGCCGGCAACAGGTCGTCGATGGTGTGCTCGACGAGCTCACCGTCTCCGTCGAGAACGATGATCCGCGTGGCCCGGTCCGAGAACTCCTTGATGCGCTGGCGGCAGCCTCCGCACGGCGTGCAGGCTCCAAGCGCGGCGCCTCCACCAGCCACCGCGATCTTGACGATTCGCCTTGCACCGGCCGACACCATGGCCCCGATCGCGCAGGCTTCGGCGCAGCTGCCCTGGGGGTAGGCGGAGTTCTCGACGTTGCAGCCGACGTGGAGCTCGCCGTTCTCGTCGACGATGGCCGAGCCGACGTAGTACTTGGAGTATGGCGCGTGCGCGTGCTGGCGCGCCGCTCTGGCTTTTTCCATCAGCTCGCCGTTGGTTATGGTCGTCGTCATGTTCGGCGTTCTTCGGTACGCTATCCCTCAGGCCCCGTTCGCGAGCACGATGTCATCCAGAGGTGAGAAACGAAGCGCGCCGATCCTACACCTGGTATGGCCATCCGCTATCGAGCCGGCGGGAAACCCGGGAACTCTCCAAGCCTGGCTCGAGGCCGTTCTTACCGACCTCGTACGGGCTCTGGGCGACAAACAGCTCTTCGACGAACCTTTGCAGCCCACGGCAAGAGGGTGAGTCAGATCCTGATCGTCGACGGGGATCAATGACCGGCCAAACCTCCGCGCAGCGCCGCGTCGCGATCATCGCCGACATCCACGGCAACCTGCCCGCCCTCGAGGCCGTGCTCGCGGATCTCGACAGCCGGCTGCCGGATGAGGTCCTGGTGGGCGGCGACCTGGTCGGGCGGGGCCCGCAAGGCAGCGCGGTTGTGGGCGTGATCCGCAGCCGAGGATGGAAGACGATCCGGGGCAATCACGAAGAATATCTACTCGGCTTCCGCAACGAGGACGTTCCTCCAGAATGGCTTCAGCTCGAAGAGTGGGCGGCGGCGCGCTGGATGGCCGCGGAGCTTTCGGATTCGGACGTCGAGTATCTGGGGTCGCTCCCCTTCTCCATCCGTGCGGACGCGGCGCCCGGACTCCTGCTCACCCACGGCAGTCCGAAGTCGACGAGCGATGGGCTGGGGCCGTGGACCCGGGCAGCCAAGCTCGATGCCCTGCTAGACGACATCGACGAGTCGGTGCTGGTGTGCGGGCACACGCACCGGCCCATGGTTCGCCAGCTCGACCGCGGTCTCGTGGTGAACGTGGGCTCGGTCGGGCTGCCCTTCAACGGCGACCGGCGGGCACAGTACGGGATCCTGGTCTGGGACGGGGTCGGCTGGAGCACCGAGCTCCACCAGGTCGACTACGACCTCGAAAAAACGCTCGACTCGTACCGGGGATCCGGCTTCCAGGAGGCCGGCGGAGTTACCGCGGCGCTCTTGAGGCTCGAGCTGCTGCACGCGACACCCTACCTGGTGCCGTTTCAAAAATGGGCGGAGGCGGTCGGCGCACCGCCCGAGGAGACGAGCCTGAACGACTTCCTCGATTTCTATGAGCCCGACGAGCCGCTGCGCGACTTCTTCATGAGGATCCAGGCGCTGTTCGAGGGACGGTAGAGCGCCGAACCCAGACCCACGTGGAACACCTCCCCGCGTCGGCGGCGATCGGCAGGGCCTTGCTTCAATACAGCGTCTCTCGGTCGATCGTCTCGCTCCGAACTCGG
Organism: Thermoanaerobaculia bacterium; assembly: GCA_046756565.1. Taxonomy (GTDB): domain Bacteria; phylum Acidobacteriota; class Thermoanaerobaculia; order Multivoradales; family JAHEKO01; genus CALZIK01. The sequence goes on from JBHHWO010000024.1 coordinate 17,110, forward strand.
CGGAGACGATCCCATCGGGGACATCCTTTCTAGCGTGTCCCCTCCCGACTGAATTTTCAATCGGGTTTCTGTGGTGGCTCCTGCGATTGAGGGCCGCCGGTGCCGTCTTCTCGCTCGGCGGACCTCGCTCGCAAGAGGCACGCGGCCGGCCTTTCAGGCTCAGTACCGAGCGGGGGAAGCGTAAGCCGAGAAGGCACCTTGGCCCAACGTCGGGCACCCTTCGCTACGCTTGAGGGCAGGCTCGGCCCGACGCTACTCGTTCTGAATGGATACCTCGTCTCCGACCTCGAATCACTTCGCTCGCCGACGACCTCGGGACGGTGGCGACGTGGCCGCGTCGAATCGGAGCACGCCAGGTCGCGCCGTCACCTGCCAGCCCTGAGTCGAAGCCGAATGGGTGGCAGCGCTCCGTGAACCCCGCGCGAAGCGAGCGGTCACTGCCATCGAGCGAGCGAAGGTCGGTGGCCGAGACTCGAAGACGCCCGCCTGCGAGGCCTCACCTCGAGCGGCTCATCAACCCGCGGCGCGGGAGATGGCTCGAGGTGAGATCCTGCTGTCGTCACGACCAGCTCGTCCCAGCTCTTGACCGGAGCAGCACTCGGCCGATACGGATCCGGAACCTCGAGCTGCCTTCCGCGCCGCTCATCCAATCAAAATGCTCGAGGTGAAATCTCGCCAAAGAGCGCCGGCCGCTACCCAATCGACATAGGGCCGAGGAGCGCGTCGGCAACGGCGAGGCGGCAGGCAATCCGCGCAGGGGGCTCTCCGCAAGCGCCCGAGAGGGTGATTCGGAGGCCGAATCGGTTTGCGCGCAGCGGAGCGCAGGCGAGGGCCAATACTCATGCAGGCCTTCCAGCCCGAGCCGTCCCCTGCCTGCCCTGAGCGAAGTCGAACGGGAAGGATTCGCCTGCCGATCGCCGCCGCCGCGCGGAGGCTCGAAGGCACGGTCGACACGGAGGCGGTCGATCGCTACTCCGCCAAGTGCGGAGCGAGACGATCGACTGAGGGACGCCGTGTCAGCTTGTGGCCTGCCAATTGAGGCCGACGCGCGGAGGCAGATGGGAGCTCGCACCCGGCACGTGTCGACCCTCCTGCTAGACTGATCGGGCCCAGCCGGCACGCTCTGGCCATGTACAACGACTTCTACGAGTTCCGGCAGTCTCCCTTCAACATCACGCCGGATCCCCAGTTTCTGTTCTTCAGTGACCACCATCTGGAGGCGTTCAACCATCTCCTGTTCGGCATCCAGGAGCGCAAGGGCTTCATCCAGATCACCGGCGAGGTCGGTGCCGGGAAAACGACGCTGTGCAGGGCGCTGCTCGAGCGCCTCGGACCGCAATACAAGACGGCCCTGATTCTCAATCCGGTCATGACCGGTGAGCAGCTGCTCTGCCTGGTGCTGGCCGAGCTCGGCATTGACCCCCACCCGGACAACAGGATGCAGAATCTGCAGGAGCTCAACCAGTACCTTCTCGACCAGCTCCACGAGGGCAACGACGTCGTGCTGCTGATCGACGAAGCACAGGATCTGTCGATGGAGCTTCTCGAAGAGGTGCGGCTGCTGTCGAACCTCGAGACCGACCAGCGCAAGCTTCTCCAGATCGTTCTCATGGGGCAGCCGGAGCTGCGCGACCTGCTCGACCGGTCCGATCTTCGACAGCTTCGGCAACGCATCACGGTGCGCTACCACCTCGAGCCGCTGACTCTCGAGGAGACCGATCACTACATTCAGCACCGCCTGCACGTGGCCGGCGCCAACTCGCGGCCGGTCTTCAACCGCGGCGCCGTGCGCAGGGTCTACCGGTATTCCAAAGGCGTACCTCGCCTGGTCAACGCCGTGTGCGACAAGACGCTCCTGTGCGGCTACGTCACCGGCGCCGACAAGCTGACTCGGCGACACGTGGGGCGCGCCATTCGAGAGCTGGAGGGCCGGCATTGAGCCTGGTCAACGAGGCGCTCAAGAAGGCGCGGCTCGAAGCGGCTCGGGGCGACGCGGCCAAGCGCGGCGTCCCGTATCCGGCTCTCGGCTCCGGATCCCACGCTCCGGGCAATCCCTGGATTGTCGCGCTGGCGGCGATCGTGCTCCTGGCGGCGGCGAGCGGCTTTTTCCTCTACCGCGCCGGCAAACGCTCGGCGCTCGAACAAGAGGTCGCCGAGGCTCGCGCCCCTGCCACTCCGGGCGACGTGCCCGAAGCGGAGCGTCCGCAAATGGGCGGCCAGCCGGCGGACATCCTCTTCGAGGGCCAGCCGGCCGTACCGGAGCCCGAAGCCGCGTCCGAGCCGCGACCCAGAGTCGTCGAATCGGTCTCCGAACGGGTTCCGGCCCGTCCCGCGAGCCCTCCAAAGACACCTCGCCCGGCCGCACGGGCCGCGGATCCTCCGGCCGCCGAGCCGACTCCCGCGCCTTCGCCGCCGCCTCGGTCCAGCGCCGTCGAAAGTCCGCCGACCGCTATCGAACCCACCGGGGCGGCTGATCCGAGCCCCATGCCTGCCGGCGAGGCCCAGAGCGCCGAGGTCGCGCTCGCGGAGCAGGAGTTCGTTCGGAGAGCCGACGTCCCCGGGGTCGGACCGGTCGAGCTTGGCGGAATAGCCTGGTCCGGAGACCGGCCGTTCGCCCTGCTCAACGGTCGCGTGGTTCGTCCCGGAGACTCGGTCTCGGGCCTGGTCGTCGATCAGATCCAGCCCAACACCGTCCGGCTGAGCGGCAGCGCCGGCACCGTGGTTCTCAAGCTGAAGTAGCGCGACCCCCGCCAGCGGGGTCGGCAGGAATCGAAGCTGCCTTCTTACGAGCCGCCTTCGAGATCGATTTCGAGCCGCACGTAGCCGGCCATAGTCCTCGATACCACCGATGTTCTGAAGCTGGTTGTCTACCAGATTGATCAGGCCACTGCCGGCGCGCTTGGCGTCGCAAAAGAACGGGTCCAGGGTGTCAACGCAAGCTGTGATGACGTCTCCGGGATCGCGCCCCTGAATGGCGTCATCAATCTGCAGATCGTAGAAATCCGCGGAACGCTTCGACTCGATCGGCTTCACGAGAGCTCCGAGCTCACCGTTCGCCGCGTACGGGATCGCCTCATCTGGGGATTGGAGCGAATCTACCGTACGCGGCGTGCCTTCGGTACACTCGCCGTCCGCTATGCCGGCCAGTCCCCGTCAGAAGAAGCGCCGAGGTGGAAAACCCGCGGCCGCCGAGGGCGTCGATCGGCACGTCCTCTACGAGCAAGCAGTCCAATCACCGGAAGCCGACATCGAGTTCTGTCTGGCCCGCTTCCGACAACACAGGTCCCGCGATCCGAAGTCTCTGCGCGAGGACTTCTGCGGTACGGCATATCTGTCGGCTCAGTGGCTGGCCGGCGACAACGATCGGACGGCACTCGGTGTCGACCTCGATCGCGACACTCTCGATTGGGGCCGCCGCCGCCACTTTGCCGATAGCGCTCTCGCGGAGCGTATCGATCTCGAATGCCGAAACGTGCTCGAGGTGAGCGAGCCACGGGTCGAGCTCACATGCGCGATGAACTTCAGCTTTTGCGTCTTCAAGACACGGCCGGAGCTCCTGCGCTACTTCGAGGCGGTACACGCCGGACTCACGCCGGACGGTCTGTTCATCACCGAGATCTATGGCGGGACCGAGGCAATCGTCGAGATCGAGGACGAGCGCGAGCTCGACAACTTCACCTTCATCTGGGAACAGGAGAAGTTCAACCCGATCACACACGAAGTGCTGTGCCACATCCACTTCCGCTTCCGCGACGGTTCGGTTCTCGAGAAGGCTTTCAGCTACGACTGGCGGCTTTGGTCGATCCCGGAGGTCAAAGAGCTGCTTCTCGAAGCCGGCTTCGCTCAGGTGGAGGTCCACTGGGAAGAGACCGACGAAGACGGCGACGGTACCGGAATCCATCACCTGGCCACCGAGGAAGAGAATCAGGAGAGCTGGCTGGTCTACATCGTCGCCGTCAAGTAAACCGGCGCGATTGATATCGTCGAGGGAAACAGATGCAGGAATTCTTCGAAACCGCGATCCCCGTGATCCGGGACAACGTCTGGCTCCAGGCGGCGGCGATCTTGGTGGTGGCCGTGATGGCCGCCAAGATCGTCGACTTCTTGATCATCCGGTTCATCTCGGCCTGGACCAAGAAATCCGAGACCGACGTCGACGACCGGTTGATCGAGGCTCTCCACCGGCCGATCTTCGTCAGCGTGGTGCTGATCGGGCTCGGGTATGCGCTGCTGCGGCTGCCTCTGGACGCGAGGCTCGCAAACACCGGCATCAAGATCCTGAAGTCGATCGCGGTTCTGCTGTGGGCCCTGTTCGCGTCCCGCGCCGTCGAGATCGTGCTGGAGGCCCTGGGCCGGCTCGAGGGCCGGGCGAGCTTCATCGAGAGCCGGACGGTGGCGCTCTTCAAGAACGTCGGCAAGATCATTTTGATCGGCGGCGCCGTCTATTTCCTTCTCCTTTCCTGGGGCGTCGACGTCGGGGGCTGGATGGTGTCTGCCGGCGTCCTCGGTCTGGTCCTGGGCTTGGCCGCGAAGGACACGCTCTCGAATCTCTTCTCGGGCCTGTTCATTCTCGCCGACGCTCCCTACAAGGAAGGCGACTTCATCAACCTCGACACCGGCGAGAGAGGCCAGGTCACCCAGATCGGCCTTCGGAGCACGCGACTCCTGACTCGGGACGACGTCGAGATCACCGTGCCCAACGCGGTCATCGCAAACGCGAAGATCATCAACGAGACCGGTGGACCCTGGGACAAGGAGCGTGTCCGGGTCAGGGTCGGCGCAGCCTACGGCAGCGAGGTCGCCCACGTCCGCAAGGTCCTCGCGGGCGTGGCCGCGGACAACGAATACCTGCTCGAGCACCCGGAGCCGCGAGTTCGGATGCGGGGTCTGGGTGAGTCGTCTCTGGACTTCGAGCTCCTGGGCTGGATCCGCGAACCGGTACTTCGAGGGCGAGCCCTCGACTCGCTCTACGAAGCCGTCTACACGCGCTTCCGGGAAGAGAACATCGAGATCCCCTACCCGAAACGTGACGTGTACTTGTACAGCGAGGGCGGCTCGGAGTAGTCGGGAGGTCGGGCACCCTTCGTCGGGACCTGTGCCCGACGCTCGAAGGCATCGCCGCGGAGAAACTGCCCCACTCGGACGGACCTACCTAGCTCTCGGACTCCGGCGAGACGATCTCGAGCAACTCGACGTCGAAGACCAGGACCGCGTTGGGGCCGATCTTGGGACCCTGGCCGCGTTGGCCGTACGCCAACGCCGACGGGATGTAAAGCTCCCACTTCGAGCCCACTTTCATGAGCTGCAGAGCCTCGATCCAGCCCTGGATGACTCCCGTGACCTGAAACTCGGCCGGTTGGCCTCGCTGGTACGAGCTGTCGAAGACCGTGCCATCAATGAGCCGGCCTTCGTAGTGGACCCGAACCGTGTCCGAGCTCACCGGCAGGGAACCCGCGCCATTCGTGACCACTTTGTATTGAAGGCCCGATTCGAGGGTCACGACCCCTTCCTTCACAGCGTTGCCGGCCAGGAAGGCGTCGCCCGCCTTCTGATTGGCCTCTGCTTCGGCAGCCATCTTGGCCTGCATGGCCTGCTGCACTTGCTGCTGCAGAGTCTGCATGGCCGTCTGTATCTCCTGGTCGGTGAGTAGGGACTCGCTTCCAGCCAGCCCGTCGCGCAGTCCCCGCGCCAGCAGGTCGACGTTGATCCTGACGCCCTGGGCGGTCATCTGACGCCCCATGTTCAAGCCAAGACCGTAGCTGGCCCTGTCCTCGACGGACTCAGGCTTTTCGGCCTGAGCGGCGGCAAAACCTGCTACCCCCAGGGAGAGGGACAGGCACACTGCGAATATGGATCTCATGATTCCTCCGAGCTCTCTGTGAGTGCAAACCGGGCGCGGCAGAACGTCCGCCCCGGGCGCCAAGCCTATCGCGCAAGATGCCCGCGATCGGGCCGGACGGGAATGTCAGTGTGCCAGTTTCGCGCCGCACCGGCGGCAGCTCTTGGCCCTGGCTCGGCTTCGTGGACGCAGTCGACGGCCTTCAGACACTCCTCGTTCCGCAGCCAGGCGTGGCGAACTCCCCTGCTACACTCCGCTCGTGCACCTACGGGTTCAAACGCCCGACGGCGAGACCCTCCAGCACCGCGCGGAGGGAGACGAAGTCACCGTTGGCAGGTCTTCCAGCGCGCATCTGTCGCTGTCCGATCGCTTTCTGTCGCGCCTGCACGCGCGCTTCTTCACGAAGGACGACGACTGGTGGGTCGAAGACCTGGGCTCTCGCAACGGCACCCACGTCAACGATCAGAAACTGGACGAGCCTGTCCGGGTCCGGGCTGGCGACACCGTCCGCGTCTCCGGCTGTGTCATCACGATCAAGTCCGAGGACCCGGAAAAGCAGTCCGGCTCTACCGACTTCGGCGCGACTATTTTCCGCGCGGCCTCCGATCTCCTCCACACCGAGTCATCGCAGGCGGTCGAGCGCTCGGCGGACGATCTGCGCGGCTATGCCGAACGGCTGCGGGTGCTCAACGAGGTTCACCACGCCCTCAGCCGTCCCATTTCGCTTAAGGAGCTGCTGGATCTGATTCTGGATCGCGCTTTCGAGCATGTCGGCTGCGAGGAAGGCGCTATCTTCCTTCGTGAGGAAGACGGATCGTACGAACGAGCCGCGATTCGAAGCACGAACACGGAGAGCGGCGAGTATCTCTATTCCGAGACCCTATTGCGCGAGGTGGGCGACAAGGGCTTGGCCGCCCTGGTTCTGGATGCCGGCGCGGACGAGCGCTTTCGGGACGCCATGAGCATCATGAGCTCCGGCGTGCGCAGCCTGGTCGCGGCGCCGCTCATGGATCCCGAGGGATCACTCGGGCTGATCGTGCTCAACTCGCGCCTTCACCGCCGCCAATTCACCGAAGACGACATGTCGCTTCTGACTTCGCTGGCGTCGGTTGCCGCCCTGCGGATCCGCAACGTGGCGTTGGCGATCGAAGCCGCCGAACGCCAGCGTCTCGAGGAAGAGCTGGAGCTGGCCCGCAGAATCCAGGTGGCACTGCTGCCGGCATCACTGCCCGATATCGAAGGCTACGCGCTCTGCGGCAGGAACTTGCCCTCCCGCGGCGTCTCCGGTGACTTCTACGAGATCGTCGGCCGGGACGAAGACTACTTCCTTCTGGTTGCCGACGTGTCCGGCAAAGGGATTGCCGCGTCCCTTCTGACCGCTTCCTTCGAGGCCCTGGCGGCCGGTCCGATCGAGGACGGCTCGCCTCCGGAAGAGGTGACGGCCCGAGTCTCCCGCCGGCTGTTCGAGCGCACGCCGCTGGCCAAGTACGCCACCGCGTGGCTGGGAACCCTGAACCCCAAGTCCGGCGTGGTGCGGTACACCAACGCCGGGCACAATCCCGCGCTGCACGTGCGGGCCTCGGGGGATGTGGAACAACTGGGTCCGACCGGCGTGCCCGTGGGTCTGATGGAGGGCTCGGCGTACGAGGCCCAGGAGATCACCCTGGAGCCCGACGATTTCCTGCTCGTCTACACCGATGGGATCACCGAATCCGAAGATCCCGACGGTGAGGAGTTCGGCATGGAGCGACTGATGGAATTCTGTCGCGGGCAACGCGAGGTGACACCGGACGACCTCGCGGCAGCGCTCGAGGCCGATCTGGACAAGTTCACGCACGGGCAGCCCGCTGCCGACGACCGCACGGTGGTCGTGGTTCGCAGGGCGCTCAATTGAGGTACCCGAGGTGCCCCCCCCCACCACGTTGCTGAGGCCGTGGTGGTGCGACAGGCTCAGCGATGTCGTCCAGGTCGACCTGGCGTTCATGCTCGAAACCTACGACCCCGCTGAGGGCGAAAGCGAGCCCCTGGCTTTGCCTCTGGGCCGGCAGACTTGCGGGCGAAGAGGCAACGGCCCGCAGCCCGATTGGACCGAAAACAGCTTCCTCGACGAGATATCACGTGCTACGATCCAAGCGTCCGTCGGCCTGCGCAGGCGGTCCCTCGAATTCGACACGAACAAGCCATTGTCGGGAGAAACCGGAGTCGAACTCTAGGAATCAGGATTCGTTTGGATTAGGATTACCCTATTCATCAGCCAACCTGGAGGGCTCCTTCATTGTGAAGGAACTTCCAAACACCGATGACGGAAGGAGTTTGAATGAACAAATCGGAAATGGCCGAAAGGCTGGCGAAGAAGTGCGACATCTCGCAGTCCAAAGCGCTCGAGTGCGTCAACGCGATCTTTGACACCAAGCCCGGCCACGGAATCATCGCGGTGGAGCTGGACGCGGGCCGCAAGGTCCAACTCGCGGGCTTCGGCACCTTCGACACGAAGCACCGTTCCGCCCGGATGGGCCGCAACCCGGCCACCGGCGAGACCATCCAGATTGCCGCGAAGAAGTACGCGACCTTCAAGGCTGCCAAGGGTCTCAAGGACCGCGTAGCCGAATAATCCGTCTTCGGTCGACAGTCGAGAAAGCCCCGGCGTAGGACACGCTCGGGGCTTTTCTCTTTTCCGCGCTCTACTCACGGTCGTGCCGTTCCCCTATTACAACCGGCTCAACCACGAGCACAAGGCGATCTATCGGGCCAGCGACCGCATCGCCGGCATCGCCATTCCTTCACCGGAGAGGCTCTGCGGCGCGGCACGCGACATCGACGAAGCTCTCCGATTGGAGAGCCGGCTGGAGCTCAACCTCGCCTGCCAGGAACTCTCGGACAAGCTGCTGGAGCAACTCGACGTCGAGCCGGTCACCATCAAAGTGCTGGCAGCGCGCCCGAGTCGTGATTGGGGGGAGCTCCAGGGGCTCTACGAGTCGTCTGACGGTGTCGCCAACGCTCTCGTAACAGTCTGGATGCGGACGGCTCAGAAGAAACAGGTCGTAGCGTTCAAGACCTTCCTGCGAACTCTGCTCCACGAGCTCGGGCATCACCTAGACTATGAGTACCTCGAGCTCGCGGAAAGCTTCCATACCGAAGGCTTCTTCAAGCGCGAGTCGAGTCTGTTTCACCAGATCGTGGGTGTAGGCCGCGAGGGAGATGAGAGCCCGTGATTTGCGTCTCTCTGTCGGTCATTTCGCTCGGCACTCGGCCGAGTCGATCCGACCAACTCCGAGCGGCGGCGGCGATCGGCAGGCGAAATCCTTCAGGGGACGGCTCGGGCTGAAACACACGCAACGGCACGGGCCCTCGCCTGCGCTCCGCCACGCGCAAACCGATCCTGGTCTCTGAAACGTCGTCTCAGGCGCTCGCGGAGAGCCCCCTGCGCGGATTGCCTGCCGTCTCGCCGGTGCCGACGCGCTCCTCGGCGGAGCGTAACGGGCGTATTCCGACCTCGAATCGCCGGCTGGTTGACGGCCTCGGTACAGCGAGCGGATATCGCGGCTGGACGCGACGGCGAGGCCTCACCTCGAGCGGTTTCATCCAACCAGCGGCGCGGGAGAGGGCTCGAGGTTTCGGCCTCGTCTTCGGCGATCTCTGCAGCGTCGGGACAATGCCTGCCTTCATGCGATGCGAGGAGTACTCGACGCTCCTACTCCCTGATGGATCACGCCTCGAAACCGCGCCTCGAGCTTCCTTCCGCGCCGCTCGTCTACTCAAGATGCTCGAGGTGAGGTCTCGCGATCAGGAGTGACCAGCGCAAATGGGCGCGCAGCCGCCGGAAAGGCGTCCGAGCAATCGGGCACTGGATCCCTCCTGGATCCGCCTTCGAGCGTCGGGCACAGAGTCCCGACGCTGCCTGACGTGCTCCGGTGGATCGCGGCCGCGGTGCCAGCGTCCCGAGGTCGTCGGCGAGCGGAGCGATTCGAGGTCGGAGGCGAGGTATCCGCCGGGCCGAATGAGAAGCGGTCGAGGTGCCTTCCACGGCGAGCACCCACCCGTAGGGTCGAGCCGGAGGCGAGCTCGGTGGCGCCGTCCGAGGCCGCGACGAATGAGGCCCAGGTGGATCGCCTCCGCCGAGTGCGGAGCGAGACGATCGACCGAGGGACGCCGGAACCGTCCCCTGCCTGCCCTGAGCGAAGTCGAACGGGAAGGCTTGGCCTGCCGATCGCCGCTGGCGCGCGGAAGTTCGGTCAGAGAAGGACGGCCGCCGCTGACTTTCGCTTCTCTACCCGACCAGCCGCGCCACGGTCCGCGACGCGAACCGCGCCGGGATCGACACGCGAACGTTGACGCCGTGGTGGCCGCGCTCGTTGACCTCCACTTTGATGTAGCCGTCTTCCTTGAAGACACGGACGTGGTCGCCGCGGTCCTCGACCTCGACGAAGGTCACGTCGGGGCAGTCCTCGATGACCTCCATCATCGCGGCGAGCATCGGACCGTACTCGCCGATTTCGATTCGCACTTCTTCGAGCGCGATCTCACTGGTTGCAAGCGCCGCGTCGACCACCGCCATCGGCACCGGAATGTTCAGGTTAGGGCCGTTGGGATTGTCGACCTTGACGGTCATGACACCGCCCCAGGCATACACCGCGCCGACAACCAGGACCCAGCACAGCACGCAGATTCCGAACGCCGAGCCGACTACGAGTAGGACCTTCTTGGTGGTTGACATGGTTTCCTCCTCAGGTGTTCGAGGCCTCAGCGGGACGAAGACCGTGCCTCGGGCGTTTCGTCGATCCAGACGCGCACGTTGTCGCCGTCATCGCGGACGGTGACCAGATCGCCTCCTCCACTGTCGGCCAGGGCCTGAATCGCGGCGGCGAAATCGAGCTCATCACCCGAAAAGAAGGCATCTACGACTGAGAGCGGAACCTGAACGTCGACCTGCTCATCGCCGTCATCTTCTCCTACCTGAACGTAGACGAAGCCCGTCTCTTTCCAGACCCTCACCGTCTCGCCGTCATCCTCGGCGGTGACGAAGGTCATGTCGGGGCTGTTCTTGACCTCGGCCCAGAGCTCGCGCATCTCTTCGAGGTCGATGCCGTGATGATCGTGGTCGTGGCGCCACCGCATCTTCTCGTCGAACGGGATCATCGGCAAGGCCTTCTCGGCCAGAGCCAGCGGCAGATTGACGGTGACCTTGGCGCCGCCGTCTTCGTCTACCGTCACGTGCAGCCAGAGCTTGCTGGCAGCCATTGCGGGCGCGCCCGCCAGCACAGCCAGAGCCACGAGCACGGTCAGAACTTGGTATTTTCTTTCTCTCATCGGATCTTCCTCCAGAGTGGACTCGATCTGCGGTATTCGCTCGATCACATGTACTAAGACGGGTGTCCGGTTCGCAAAGTTTCACCGCCCCGGAAGTTCCCGTTCCGGCCGGCCGCTCCCGCCGCGGCCCGAACTACGCCGGCTCAGCCGCTTCCGGCGTCGAGGGACGCAGCTTCTCGACCACGGCGGCGCGCAGGTCCAGAACCAGGCTGAACAGGGCCGGTACCAGGAAAAGGGTGAAGACCGTCGAGACGATGAGTCCGCCGACGACGACGCTTCCGAGACCGCGATAGAGCTCCGAGCCGGCGCCGGGAAACAGGATCAGCGGCAGCATCCCGCAGACACTGGTCGACACACTCATGAAGATCGGCCGAATCCGATTGGCGACGGCGTCGCGAATCGCCTCGCGAGCGGCCATCGAGGCCGAGCGCATGTGCTCGAGCGACTGGTGCACGATCAGGATCGCGTTGTTGACGACCGTCCCGACCAGAATGATGAAGCCCAGCATGGTCAGGACGTCGAGCGCCTGAAGGGTGAAGACGTTGACCACTCCCAAGCCGAGGAATCCGCCCAGTGCAGCCAGAGGAACGCTGAAGAGAATCACGAAGGGATGAAGAAAGCTCTCGAACAGGGCCGCCATCAAAAGGTAGGTGATCACGATCGCCAGGAGGAAGTTGAGTGACAGTGCCTTTGCGGTCTGGGTCAGCTTGTCCGCGGTGCCGGTCAGCTGCGCGCGGTAGAGGCCGCCCAGGCGCCCCTCGGAGCGCATCGGCTCGAGGATCTCGCTCTCGATCGCCTCCATGGCCGCTTGGAGAGGGATCTCCTCTGACGGCGTGACCTGAATCGTGATCGCGCGCTGGCGCTCGCGGTGCGCGATCTGGGTGGGTCCGGTGCTGACCTCGACCCTGGCTACCGAGCCCACCGTCACCAGCTCGCCGGAGGGCGCAGCGATCGGCAGCTGCTCCAAAAGATGCGTGCGGTTGAGACCGGTCTCCTCCGCAATGACTCTCAGGTCGATTTCCCTGCCCTCGAACCGGTACTCGCTGGCCTTGGCGCCGTCGACCAAGACGTTGACTATGAGACCCAGATCGCGGTTCGAGATGCCTAGCTCGGCGGCCCGGCGACGGTCCGTGACCACGTGCACCTCAGGGTTGGCCAGGTCCAGACTCGGCACCGGGCGCGCTTGCGCCTCGGGGAGGATCCGGCTCACCTCGCCCAGCACCCGCGCCCCCCGCGCGACCAACTCCTCGAGCTCGGGGCCGGTCAACTCCACGTCGATCGTGCGTCCGGCTCCGAAGCGCCGCTCGAAGAGGCTGCTCTGAAACACGAACGCGATCGAGCCGGGAAGCGTCCCGCTGATGCGGTTGAACTCGGGCAGGAGCTCCCGCACGCGCTCGGGCACGCGCGCGCTGATGCCCATGAACGCCTGGTTAGCCAGCGCGACGAACCAGAACGAACGCACCCCCCCTCCGGGCTCGTCGCGGGTCTCCGCGGCGGGCCGGGTCCAGAGGTCCGAAAGCTCTTCCCGGTAGCGCTCCTTGAGCTCCGCCGTCTCCGGCAGGCTCTGGCCCGGGGGCGGCTGTATCATTCCGAACAGCGAGTTCCTGTTGCCGGTAGGCAGGTACTCGGCCTTCGGGGCGAGGGCGAAGCTGAGAATCAAGGACGCCGCCGTCAGTCCCGCCACTACGCTCACGCGCCGCCGCGTGCTGCCGCAAAGCCAGTAGACCGTATCCGTGATCCAGCGGGCTATTCGCCGCGCCCTGGCATCAAGTCCACCCAGGCCGAAAGCTCGGGATCTGGCGGCCGCGTCGCCCGCGCCGAGGAGCTTGGCGGCCATGCTCGGTATGAGGGTGATCGCGACCACCAGACTCAACCCCACCGCGCAGCTGATCGCCAGGGCGATGTCCCGGAAGAGCTGCCCCGCCTCCTCGCGAACGAAGAGAATCGGGACGAACACGGCAATCGTAGTCAGGGTGCTGGCCAGCACCGCGCCCCAGACTTCCTTGGCGCCGTCATGTGCCGCGCGCACGCGAGCCTTGCCCATCTGGCGGTGGCGATAGATGTTCTCGAGTACCACGATCGAGTTATCGACCACCATGCCGACCGCGAAGGCCATGCCGGCGAGGCTGATGACGTTCAGGGTCCGGCCGAACCACGCCATCATCAGGAACGTACCGATTACGCTGATCGGGATCGCGATCGCCACGATCAGGGTGCTGCTCGGGCTGCGCAGGAAGACCAGCAGGATCAGTATCGCCAAAATCCCTCCGACCATCAGGCTCTGCTGCACCAGATCGATCGCGCTGTCGATGTACTCGGTCTCGTCGTAGAGCTGCAGCACCTGGAGGCCGCGATCGTTCAAGAGCTCACGGTTCACTCGCCGGGTAGTGTCCCGGATACCCTCCATCACCTCCAGAACGTTGGATCCGACCGCTCTGACGGCGTTGAAGGCGATCGACCGCTGTCCCAGGAGATAGACCTCGGCCAGCGGCTTGGCATGTGACAGCTCGACCCGTGCAACGTCGCGCACGTACACCGGAACGTCACTCCGGAAGGCGATAACGATGTTCTCGACGTCCTCCGGCGAGGAGTACTCGCCGAGGGTGCGCACCACGTACCTGCGCTTGCCTTCGTCGAAGTCCCCACCGGAGACGTTGCGGTTCTCGCGATCCAGCGCACTAACCAGCGCGGTGAGCGTGATCTGGCGCGCGGCCAGCGCGGTTGCGTCGATCACCACCTGAAGCTCGCGCTCCTGACCGCCGAAGAAGTTGACCGAGCCGACGCCAGAGACGCGCTCGTACTCCGGCTTGACGAAGTCGTCCAGGAAGGTCAGCAGATGGGCGACGTCTCCCTCGTAGCCGCGGTCGTCGGTCGGCAGGACGGCGAACCAGGCACTGGCCGAGACTCCTGACGAGACCGTCTGCACGATCGGCTTTTCCGCGTTCACCGGAACGGTCTGGACCTGTTGCAGACGGTTCGACACCTTGAGCAGCGCCGAGTCGACTTCCGTACCGGTGGCAAAGGTCAGGGTGATCGTGCCGAAGCTGTCCGAGCTCGAGCTCTCCATCTTGACCAGCCCCTCGAGTCCCTGCAGCTGCTCTTCCTGTTCGTCGATGATCTCGCGCTCGAGCTCCTGGGGACTGGCGCCGGGCCAGAAGTTGAAGACGCTTATCTCGGGCTCGTCGACGGTCGGCGTCAGCTGCACCGGGATCCGGGTAAGCGCCAGCGTGCCGAAGAGAACAAGCAGAATCGCGCCCACCGCGACCTTGACCGGATAGTGGATGGCGGATTCGACGATCTTCATGGTCTTGCCTTCGGCGGTGGGATCTCGAGCGGCGTCGAGGCCACCGCCTGGCCGGGCATCAGCCGCTCATTGCCGCGAACGACCACCGTGTCCCCAGCCGCGATCCCGCCGGCGACCGCGATCCAGAGCCCGGCGGACGCGCCGGTCTCGACCGTGACTGCTTCGACCCTCTCATCGGCGTTGACCCTGAAGACGGTTCGAGCCGATCCTTGAGGCACCAGTGCATCCTTGGGAACCAGCACGGCGGACTCCGGCGCTCCGGCCGCCAGCCGGGCGTGTCCCAACATGCCGATGCCGATGCGTCCGTTGGCGTTCGGTAGGCGGACTTTCACGGGAAAGGTCCGGGCCTGAGGATCGGCCCTGGGCACGACCGAACGCACCGCCCCCTCGACTTCGAACCCGTCGAGAGCCCTGAAGCCAACCACCACCGGCTCCTCCTTCACCAGCCCGGAGATCAGGGACTCCGGAACATCCAACGCAAGCTCGAGGTTCTCGGTGTCGACCAGCTCGACGGCGGGCCCACCGGCCGCAATCCACTCGCCCTCCGCCACGTGCTCGGCGGCGATGACTCCCGCGAACGGAGCTCGCACCACGGTAACGTAAAGCTCGGCCTTGAGCCGATCCAGCTCCGCGTCGAGCTGCGCCACTCGGCCTTGCCAGGCCTCGAGCTCGGACACCGCGTTGTCGAGCTGCTCCACGCTGATCAACTCTTCTTTGTAGAGCCCCTGCGCACGCTCGTGGGCGCTCCGCGCCAGGTCCAGGCGGGAGCGGGCTTCTCCGATCTCGCCTTGTTTGGCCCGCAGCCGCAGATTGACGTCGACTTGACGCAGTCGCACCAGCGGCTGCCCCTTCTCGACACGGTCGCCCTCGCGGACATAGCGCTCGACCACCAGACCGCCAACTTCAGCGGCGACCAGGCTCGTGTGCCTCGCCTCGACCGAACCGCTCAGCTCGACCGTCCGGCGAACCTCACCCTCGATCGCCGTCGTGACCTCGACCGGCGCCGGTGGCAGCTCGGGTTGCGCCGAGGCGGGCCTGGGCCCCGGCAGAAGCAGGACGAGACCTGCAATCAGGCAGCGGAACGTCACAGGCAATACTCCCGTCAGTCGACGGCCCCCTCGACCATGGCTTCGTCTCCGGCTCGATCCCAGCTGAACGTGCCGGCATCGGCGAAGCTGAGTCGGCGCGTGCCGTAGGAACCTTCGACGAACAGCCGTGTCCTGATCTCATAGTCGAGCTGCGGCTGCTCCATCAGTGACGCCAGCCGCGTGATCAGAGCCACGTTGTTGAGGTGAAGCGAGACGCGCTGAGTTGCTGTCCCCAGCCTCGGCACCTCGACCGTCTCCGAGCTCAGAGCCTTCCCGACCTTGACGCCGTCGAGGTAGAAGCGAAAGACACCACCACTGACCACCAGTGGATCGGGATTCTCGTTGGCGAGCCTGACCGTGAACTCGCCGGTGGTCTCGAACAGCGTCATATCGGTGAACTCGATGTCCACCAGCGTCACGTCCGGCGGAATCACGCCCAGGGCCGCGCAGCCGGTCAGCGTGTAGCACACGACCACAAGCATCAAGAGTCGATTCATTCAATATCCGTTCTGGTCGATTTGTCCGCTCTCAGATCCTCCATCTTCTCGCGGATCGCGACGAAAGAGAATCCCGGGTCGCACACCGCTTATATACTTGCTCCTCGCAAGAGAAAGACCGTCGCCCGCCGCTCCCTGCTCGAATAGGTTCTCGTTGGACCCCGAAAGCATGTTCTCCGACCCGGCCCTGAGCGTCGCGCTGGCGATGGCGGCCGGCATGCTGTCCCAGGCGCTCGGCCGGCATCTCCGGATCCCCGGCATCGTCGTTCTTCTGGGCGCCGGCGTGGTCCTCGGTCCCGACCTTCTGGGAGTGGTCCAGCCGGGCAGCCTGGGTTCGGCGCTCCAGGTTCTGGTCGGGTTCGCGGTTGCGGTGATCCTTTTCGAGGGCGGTCTGAACCTGAACCTGAACCGGCTTCGACGCGAGGCGCGCAGCATCCGGCGGCTCGTCACTCTCGGGGCGATCGTCACTGCCACCGGCGGCGCCGCGGCCGCCCACTGGATCCTGGGCTGGGACCTGCCCCAGGCCACTCTGTTCGGCACCCTGGTCATCGTGACGGGACCGACCGTGATCACGCCGCTGCTCCGCCGTCTGCGTCTGAAGCGCAGTGTCTCGACGGTACTGGAAGCCGAGGGAGTCCTGATCGACGCCATCGGCGCACTGGTCGCCGTGGTCACTCTCGAGGTCATCCTGGCGCCGGCCGGAGCTCACCTGGCCGCGGGCGCACAGACGCTCTTCATCCGGTTGGGCTCGGGCCTGATCCTCGGCGCCCTCGGCGGGACGATCATCGTTCTTCTGCTTCGTTTCGAGGGACTCATCCCGGAGGGGCTAGACAATGTCGTGGTGCTGTCGCTGACCCTGGCGCTCTACCAGACCAGCAACGGTTTGTTCGCGGAGAGCGGCCTGGTCAGCGTAACGATCGCGGGCCTCGTCGTCGGCAACTCCGGAACCCGGCTCTTGAACGATCTCAAGGAATTCAAGGAACAGCTGACCAATCTTCTGATCGGGATGCTGTTCGTCCTCTTGGCCGCAGACGTCCGCGTCGAGGACGTCCAGTCGCTGGGATGGCGCGGCGTCCTGACCGTCGCGGCGCTCATGCTCGTGGTGCGGCCACTGAACGTGATCGTCGGCACCGCCGGCACGGACCTCAAACTACGCGAACGTTGCTTTCTCGCCTGGCTCGCCCCGCGAGGAATCGTCGCGGCGGCGGTGTCGTCGCTGTTCGCGCAGGAGCTCGATCGCGCGGGAATCCCGGGCGGAGCGGAACTGCGAGCGCTGGTATTCCTGGTCATCGGAGCGACCGTACTCATCCAGGGCCTGTCGGGAGGCTGGGTGGCCCAGTTGCTGGGCGTGCGAAGGGCGAGCAATCTCGGCTTTCTGATCCTGGGAGCGACCCCGCTCGGGCTGATGCTCGGAAAGGTGTTTCGCGACCACGGGCAGGAGATCGTCTTTATCGACTCCAACACTGACGCCTGCCGCGCGGCCGAGGCCGAGAACTTCCGGGTTCTCTTCGGTAGCGGTCTGTCCGACTCGATTCTCTTCCGGGCCGAGACCGACAGCCGGGCCGGTGTGCTGGCGATGACGGCCAACGACGAGGTCAACCTGCTCTTCGTTTCCAAGGCACGCAAGGAGTTCAAGGTTCCCCAGGCTTGGATGGCGATGCGCAGCGGCCACACAAAGATCGCCGCGACGATGGTCGAAGAGGCCGGCGCCAAGGTGCTCTTCGCTCAGCCGCGAAACCTGGACCTCTGGACGGTGAGAATCGAGCGCAAGATCGGCTCATTGGCTGTCTTCTACCGCCGGCGGGCCGGCGACAAGACCGCCATCGAAGAGATCGGCAATCCGCCCGACCCCGACAGTGTGTTGATTCCACTAACCGTAGTACGCGGCAAGTACCTGCTGCCGTTCGTCGCCGAGCTGAGCTTCAAGAAGAACGACCTGCTCTACGTGGTGATCAACAACGAGCGCCGCGACGAGGCCGAGGCCTGGCTGGCGCAGATGGGCTGGCACCGCCAGGCCGACTTCGGTGAGGAGCCGGCGGGCGAGCCGGTTCTCGAGCCCGCCTGAGGGGCGCGACGCCGGCGAACTAGCCGGAGATCTCGGGAATCGCGCTCGACGGCCCGAGAAGCAGCGAGGGATCCACCCTGGCGCCTTTCCACCGCAGCCCGAAGTGAAGGTGCGGCCCGGTTGTCCGGCCGGTGGCGCCAACCCTGCCGATTTGCGCCCGGGTTTCGAGCTCCTGTCCCTCTTCGACCAGAATCGAGCTCAGATGAAAGTACATCGAGATGAGGCCGTCGCCGTGATCCACGAAGACACTGTTGCCCGAAAAGAACAGATCCGCCGCGAGCACCACCCGACCGGCCGAGACGCTGTAGACCGGAGTGCCCTCGACAGCCGGGTAGTCTGCCCCGGAGTGCGGGCTCCGCGGCTGATCGTTGAAGAAACGGCGTGAGCCGAAGCTGCCGGACTTGCCCATCTCGTCGAGCGGGTCGGCCAAGGGCAGCGCGAAAATCGCGGGACCCTCGAGCGACCAGAGCGGTTTGACCCACGTCTGCTCCTTCTGTACCCGCGCCAGGATCTCGGGCGACAGATCCACGCGCGAGGTGTCCTCGATCGTAATGCGCTGC
Organism: Thermoanaerobaculia bacterium; assembly: GCA_046756565.1. Lineage (GTDB taxonomy): Bacteria > Acidobacteriota > Thermoanaerobaculia > Multivoradales > JAHEKO01 > CALZIK01. The sequence continues at coordinate 35,770 of JBHHWO010000024.1, forward strand.
ACCGGATACGGGTACTCGGATACTTCGATGGTCGCCGTCTCGCGGAGGCCGTCGCGGTAGCGAAACACCCGGAGACCGCCTTCGGGCTGCAGGAGGTCGATCGGAAACCAGCAGGATCCGTCCAGCGGCTGCCAGCTTCGATTCTCCCGGCCGCACGATTCGATGCCTTTACCCGCCCAGCGAACGACCGAACCCGGTCGTGCCGCGATCGACTCCCCGAGCCGTTCGGCAGGGCCACTCGAGCCCGCTGGAATAGCCGCGCTCGCGAGCAGGCTCCAGGCGGCCGCGAGACTCGCTGCCCGAAGCAGCCAGCGTGCTGAGATCATTCCGGCACGAACGGCATCTCGAGCACGCCCTGGCCGCCGAGCGAAAGACCCAGTTCGCGCAGGAGCGCGCCCACCCGAGCGAGACCCGCCAGCCTCGCAGCCGAGCGCGCCCCGGTGTCGAGCTCTGAGAGACGATCGAAAAACGTCTCCCAGGTGCTCTTGGGGCGCGGGAAGATCTTCAAACGCAGCGGCGAATCCTCTTCGAGACCGAGCTCGTCCCGGATCGCAGCGTAGGCTACCGGGAAGCCACCCAACTCGTCCACCAGGCCGTTCTCGACCGCGTGCTCGCCGGTCCAGATCCGCCCCCGCGCCACCCGCTCGACGGCCTCGGGAGCCAGGCTCCGGCCCTCCGCGACCTTGGCGACGAAGTCCCGGTAGATGCGATCGAGGGAGTCCTGCATCCGCGACCAGCCGCGCTCGTCGAATTCACGGACACCGCTCCAGATCTCCGCGTTCTCGCTGCTCGCCACCGAGTCGAAGGTCATTCCGAGCTTGTCCCACAGCCCACCCGACACCAGCTTGCCTCCATAGACGCCGATCGAACCGGTGATCGATCCAGGCTGGGCGATGATACGAGCCGCGCTCATCGAAACGAAATACCCACCTGAGCCGGCGACGTCCCCGATCGAGACGATCACGGGCTTGCCGGCCTGATCGGCCCGCAACGTCTCCCGCCACACGGTGTCGGACGCCACGTAGGAGCCCCCGGGGCTGTCGACCCGAAACAGGATTGCCTTGACCGAATCGTCGTCGACCGCATCCCGAAATGCCTTGGCGACAGTGTCGGCGCCCATGTACACACTGCCGGTCAGTGGGTCGTAACCGCCGGTGCCACGGATGATGCCGCCGACACCGTAGATCAGACCGATGGTCTCGGCACCGCGCAGTCCGAGCACCGAGCCGCCGCGATAGTCGACCAGATCCCGGTATGCGGCATCCTCGCCGAACTCTTCCTTGGCCGCGTCATAGACTTCGTCGCGATACGCCAGCTGATCCACGATGCCCGCCTCGAGAGCCTCGACGCCGAAGTGGGGCCCATCGTCGAACAGCTGCCGTACCGTGCGCTCGTCGAGGCTGCGGCGCTGGGCGATACCGCGAACGATCTGAGAGAACTGTGAGTCCAGGAGCGCCTGCATGGCCTCGGCGTGAGCCTCGGTAAATCCCTTTTGGGTGTAGGTGTTGGGAGCGTTCTTGTACTCGTAGCGCTGGCCGATCTGAGCCTTCACGCCGAGTTTGTCGAGCGTCCCCGCCAAGAACGGCACCTCGTAGTAGAGGCCGGTCAAGCCGACGTCCCCGGACGGCTGCAGGTAGATCCGGTCGAAGGCACTCGCCAGGTAGTAGCCGCCATTGGCGGCTCCGAACTCCCCGAAGGTCTCGGCATATGCCAGCGCCGTCTTGCCGCTCTCCCGGAAGCGAAGCACCGCGTCCCGGAGCTCCTGGAGAGTTCCCAGGCCACCCGGCGTTGCCCCGACCTTGGCTAGCACGCCGACGATGTCGTCGTCTTCGGCCGCCCAGTGGAAGGCCGAGACAACTTCCCGCAGCCGCGGCTTGCGCTCGAGAAGGGACAGCGCAAATCGATCGGGCGGAGTGTCCTCGGCAAATCCCTGCGTGAGGTCGATCTCGAGAATCGACCGGGAGGCGAGCGTCGGCGCGTCACCGGCGCGCCAGAGCATGAGCGCCCCGACGACGCCGACGAATACGATAGCGGCAATCAGCAGGAGCAGTACGGTTCTGATCTTCATCTTCAATCCCCCGGAGAGGTCTTTCGTGGACTCGGGCTTCCCCATGGTACGTTGAGTTTCGGCCGAGGTTGAAATCACCCGGTCGCAGAGCGCTGCCGCCAGCCTGAGACCGGAGGCCCCAAGTGCTTCGAATACGAGCCATTCGACAGATCCTGCTCGAGGACATCGCCGGTCTATCGCAGTCTCGGGAGGAGAGAGACGACGAGTCGCTGAAGCGAGCTCGCAAGCGAGCCGTAGCGGTGGTGGTCGTCGACTGGGCGGCGATCGTCATTCTGGTCCTGGCTCGAGCCAAGAGCGGCAGCGTCCTTCCCGTCGGGCCCACCGAGGACAGCATCTTCGCCCTCGGACTTCTGGCTATCGCCGCTCACTCCGGATTCCGCCTCGGGCAGCTCGAGAAACTCAGCGCCGTGGACCGCACTATCCGTGAGCTCGACGCTCGGGCCGCACCGCAGGTCGAGTCGGAAGCGGTCGACTAGTCGGCCTCCGGCTGCGAGGTGACGTGGCGGTGGTCGAGCTCGGCCGAGATCTCGCGCAGCTTGCGCTTGACCACGAGCCCGTTCTCCGGGCCCATGCGCAGAATCAGTTTTTGCACCGGCGGCAGGCTCTCCAGATCGGGATCGGCGAACTTGAAGCTACTCACCGCCGGTGCGAGGAGCGGCGGCTGCTCTTGCTCCGGCGTCGCCATGACTACCATGACAGCCTTCGCCAGTGTCTCCTCGAAGTCGGCGCTCGGGTAGCCGAGGTCTCTGTACGCTTCCTGCAGGAGCGGCTCGAGCCGGGCAAACAGATCGACGGCTCCGCCGGCATCGATGCCTGAAACCACCGACGCAAGACGGTCGAAGCGCTCGAAGCTGCTGCCGTCCAGGTAGGACGAGCCGGCCCTGGTGGCCGCATAGAAACCCCGCTCGGGCACCAGAAAGCCAAGCTGTGCCGCGGGCAGCTCGCCCCGCGCTACCTCGTCCACCGAACCCACGAAACGCCGGACCAGATCGTCTGTAGCGATCCAGGCGAGCCACTCGGGGTGGCTCGAGAGTCGCGCCGCGACATCGCGCAGGAAGTCGTCGCTCTCGCCCAGGTCCGGCAGATCCCACTCTTCGGGTGCCGCCGCGGCGGGCTCGACCGGAGCGGCCGGGGCCGGCGCAGGCTCGGGGGTCGAGGCGACCGCGGGCGGCGCCTCGCTACGACGGGACCAGAAGTACCAGCCGACGGCGGCAATCAGCACAAGTGCGATCAGTGCGGCCGGCCACCATGGCATGCCTTGCGACTTGCGCGGTCCGGGCGGCCCGCCCGAATCGTAGTCATTTCTCAACGGTTCCAAAAGCGCTTCTCCTCTTGCCATTCTACCTCGCCGCCGCAGCGGCTCGTTCATGCCACTCGTTGCTAGACTCGTGCCGGGGCGAAACGAAGCCGTGCGGAGAATTCGACTGGGACGAACCGGGGCCGAGGTTTCGGCGATCGGACTTGGAACCTGGGCTCACGGCGGGCCGATGAACGTCAAGGGTCACGAGGTAGGCTGGTCCGGCCACGACGATCGCCAGGCCGCTGACGCGATTCGGACCGCCTACGACTCGGGTGTCGACCACTTCGACACGGCCGACGTCTATGGAGACGGCCACGCCGAACGGCTCCTCGGCTCGCTCTGGGATGGGATTCCGCGGGCAGGCGTCTTTCTTGCCAGCAAAGTCGGCTGGGATCCGGGCCCCCATCGCCAGTATTACCATCCCGATCTGATCGAGTCTCGGCTCGAACGCTCGCTGGAGTTGTTGCGCACCGACTACCTGGATCTCTACTACCTTCACCACTGTGACTTCGGGCCGAACGACGTGCGCCTAGAGCCGGCGCTCGAGGTGCTGGCGAGAGCGCGAAGCGCCGGTAAGTTCCGGTTCCTCGGTCTGTCGGACTGGACCTCTTCGAAGGTGCTCCGGCTCGGCCCGCAAGTGGACCCGGACGTGGTGCAGATCTATCGCAACGTACTCGACGACCAGTACGTCTCGAGCGGCCTCGCCGCCTGGACCGAGGAGCGTGACGTCGGCGCGGTGTTCTTCTCGGCGCTCAAACACGGAGTTCTCCTGGGCAAGTACTCCGAGCCGACGGCTTTCCCCGAAGGAGACATGCGCAACCGAATCGCCGAGTTCCAGGACGCCGACGCGCTGGCGCGCTTCGCCCGCAACCGGTCCGCGGTCACGGAGCGCTTTTCCGATCATCCGGAACCGGTGCTTCACGCCTTGATCGGCTCGGTCCTCGACCAGGACGCTTCGACCGCCCTGGTCGGCATGAGGAACCGGGCCCAGGCTCGGGCGGCCGCCACTCTCGGCGCTCGCCTCTCGGGGGAAGACGCGAGCTGGATTCGCGAGATCTATCGCGACGGCGGTGGCGCCTCAGGCGACGGCGCCGGCTGAATCGAGCGGTACCATTCCGGCAAGCTGATCTCGCCGGACAGCTCCCAGGCGGTCAGAAACAAGGCGGCGGTGAAGCGAATCGACGCGGTGATCCGCTCCCGCCCGAACTGGAGTGCCTCGCCCGAGATTCGGTCGGGGTCGAGCTGGCCGTCGAGCTCGTAGACGCGATCCACGAGCGCGTGGCTGGCGTCGAACTCGCGCTCGATCGCCTCGAGTAGGTTCTTGGCCGCGCGAATGTGTCCGGGCGCCAGCGACTCCTCAGCGAACACGGGTCTCGTAAGGCCGTCGATCTCGAGGTGAATTCCGGAGCGCGGCGAGCTCCCGTCGGCCTTGGCCCTGCCGTTGTAGTGGATGGTCGTGTGCAGAGGCTGGCACAGGTCGGCTGCATAGTGAGCCATGATCCCGCCATGATGAAGCGCCCTTGCCTGGGCCCATTCGTCGCTGGGATCGAGACGCACCTGGGCAAAGCTCGCGGCCAGCCTCTGGACTCCTTCGACAAGTGAGTACGGCAGCATGCCGACGGCGAAGGCGTCCTTGTCGAGACCCGACAGAAGCCCGATGAATCCATAGCGGCTCTCGGGCCACTTCGCGCCCTCCAGAAGCTCCGAGTCCAGATAATGCTCGGGGCTCTCGCCGTTTCGGAGCTGAGGGAGGTCGCGCAGCCGGTAGAAGTCGGGGTCCATGGCGCTCCTGCCCACTTCCGCAAAGCCGGCCCTGAAAAACAGCGGGACGGAATCGGGCAGCACCCGCACCGCTTGTTCCGCGATCTTGGCGTGGCCGGTCGCCAGCCAGGCGTGAGCCGGCGCGGCAGCCAGGATCCCTGTGAGAAACACGGTCCCGGCGACCCGACCTCGCGAGAACGACGTCACGACTTGGTCGAATCGCCTTGTGGGCCGATCATCGGCAGGGGAAAGTGGGAGATGTTCTCCGCCGCGCCCTCAGCGTCGCGAATTCGAGGAGTGCCGGTCTTCTCGACCTCGTCGATTCTGAGCACCGAATGAAGTGGCAGGTAGACGCGGTTGACGCCCTTGAACTCGGTCTTCAGGCGCTCCTCCGAAGGATCCAACACCACTTGACTGCGCTCTCCGAAGAGCAGTCCTTCTATCTCCACGAAGCCCAGCAGCGACCCCTGGGCGACGCCCTCGACATAGATCTCGTAGACCTTGCCCTGTTGGAGAAAGCTGACGCGGAAGATCCGACTCGTCGTCACGACGAGAAAACGATACCAGACCGACCGTCACCGAGACGCCGGTCGAACCGTCGCCGAGGCGTTCAGTGGCCGGCGCACGTCTCGCGAAGAGCCGGCAGATGCTGGCAAACCTCCGAGCATCTACGAGAGCTCGGGCCGCGGCAGCCCGGTGAGCGATGGCGGCAACTGGCTTTTCTCACCGAAACGTGGGAACCTTTCGGGGCA
>JBHHWO010000025.1:0-41179 GCA_046756565.1 Thermoanaerobaculia bacterium
ATCTGGCCCCATGGCGCTCGCAACGCGACCGTCTCGACTTCTGCCACGGGCTGCTCGGTCTCCCGGCCTCCGGGGCCCGGTCAGGTTTCCATGGCGGAGGCTTCCTGCCCGAACAGCCGCAGCTGCTCGGTCGAACCGCTGGCGAAGTTCGAGCAGCCCACTCCCAGAAGGCGAACGGGTCGTCGCCCGGCTTCGGTGCGCTCCATGAGCAGGAGCGCGGTCGCGCTCAGGACCGCGCCCTCGGAGGTCGGCGCTGACAGAGTCATCGAGCGCGTGACCGTCTTGAAGTCGGAATATCTGACCTTGATCGTCACCGTCCCCGCGGACAGCTCCCGCTTTCCGAGTGAGGTGGCTACGCCATCGGCGAGCCTGGCGAGCTCGGCGCGCACCTCCTCCTCGGTGGCGAGATCCCGAGCATAGGTCGTCTCCGAGCTCAGGCTCTTGCGGGTCCGGCGGATTCGCACCGGCCTGTCGTCGAGGCCGCGGCAGTAGCGAAACAGTGTCTCGCCATAGCTACCAAGGATCCTCTCCAGCCGGTCGCGGTTCTCCCGGCGAAGGTCGCCGATGATCTGGAATCCCAGTTTCGAGAGCCTCTTCTCGGTCACCGGACCGACGCCGGGAAGCTTGCGTACCGGCAACGGGTCGAGAAAGCGCTCGACTCTCCTGGGTGAAACCACCGTCAGACCGTCGGGCTTGTCGTGGTCGGATGCGATTTTCGCGATCAACCGGTTGGGACCCACTCCGACGCTGACCGTGAGCCGTCGTTGGTCGAGGATCCGGGCCCTCAGGCGCCTGGCCAGTTCCGTGGCGCTGCCGTAATCGCGCCAGACTTCGGAGACGTCCAGATAGGCCTCGTCGATCGAGACCGGCTGCACCACGTCGGTGAACTCGCGAAAGATCTCGAAGATCTTGGCCGATTCCTCTCGGTATCGGGAAAAGTCGGGTTTCAGGAAGATGGCATCCGGACAGAGTCGCTTGGCCCGGGCCGCGGGCATGGCCGAGTGCACCCCGTAGGCGCGCACCTCGTAGCTCGCTGCCGCCACGACGCCCCTGCCCTCGGGGCTGCCCCCGATCACCACCGGCTTGCCCTGGAGCTCCGGCTCGTCACGCATGTGCACCGCGGCGTAGAAGCAGTCCATGTCGCAATGCAGGATCCTCCGATCCTGTGCGAGAGTCTCGCCGCCGAGAGCCGCCGGGCCGCGCCGGGGCTCAGTCTCCTTGGACGCCACCTTCGGTCTGGGCTCTGGCGTCGAGCACCTGCTCGAGCTCCTCCGGCGGAAGCACCTCCTTTTCCGTCGCCAGCTCGCGGACCGTGCGGCCGGTCTTGAAGGCTTCCTTGGCGATCTCGGCCGCGCGATCGTAGCCGATCTTCGGAGCCAGGGAAGTCACCATGGCGAGTGACTTCTCGACCATGTCCCGAGCCCGCTCGCGATCGGCTTCGATGCCTTGGACGCAACGCTCGGCCAGATTCGAGGCCGCATTGGCCGTGATCTGAATCGCTTGGAGCAGGTTGTAGGCGATCACCGGCATCATCACGTTGAGCTCGAAGACCCCCGACATCCCGCCAACCGCAATCGCGGCATCGTTGCCGATCACCTGCGCAGCGACCATGAGGGTCGACTCCGGTATCACCGGGTTGACCTTGCCGGGCATGATCGAGCTGCCCGGCTGCAAACTCGGCAGGCGGATCTCGCCGATTCCGCACCGCGGTCCCGATCCGAGCCAGCGCAGGTCGTTGGCCACTTTGGTGAGCGAGACCGCGATCACCTTGATCGCTCCCGAGGCCTCGACGGCGGCGTCCTTGGACGCCAGGGCCTCGAACTTGTTGGGCGCGGGAACGAACGGATGGCCGGTGCGCTCGGCGAGGCGGGCAATGACCTGGTCGGCGAAGCCCTCGGGGGCGTTCAGACCGGTCCCGACGGCGGTGCCGCCGAGGGCGAGCTGCGCCAGCCTGGGCTTGGCGGCAGCCAGCCGATCGAGGCCGTTGCGCACCTGCTGGGCGTAGCCCGAGAACTCCTGGCCCAAACGAACCGGAACCGCATCCTGTAGATGGGTTCGGCCGATCTTGACCACGTCGTCGAATTCGGCGGCCTTCGCCTCCAGCGCCTCCGCCAGCTCCACCAGTGCCGGCTCGAGATCCGAGGCAATCGCCGAGTAGGCGGACACGTGGATGGCCGTGGGGATGACGTCGTTCGAGGACTGGCCTCGGTTGACGTGGTCGTTGGGGTGAACCGGGCTCTTCGAGCCCAGCTCTCCGCCCAGGATCTCTATCGCCCGGTTCGAAATGACCTCGTTGGCGTTCATATTGGTGGACGTCCCGGAGCCGGTCTGGAAGACGTCGAGCGGGAAGTGACTGTCGAGCTCGCCGTTCGTCACCTCGTCCGCCGCACCGCGAATGGCCTTGGCTAGATCCGGCGCCAGATCGCCCATGTCCTGGTTAACCGCGGCGGCTTCCCCTTTGACCAGCCCCAGTGCCTCGATGAACCGGCGCGGGAACGCCAAGCCGCTGATCGGGAAGTTCCGTCTGGCCCTCTCGGTTTGGGCGCCGTAGTACGCACTCGCCGGCACTTCGACATCGCCCAGACTGTCCTTTTCGACTCGCATTTCGGACATGACCCGTAGTCTCCTCCTCCTCGATGGAAGGCGTTGTTCAACCGGGGGGCGCGCCGCCTTCGCCCCGCCCCGAAAACAAGACTAGCAGTCCGCGGCCGGTGTCGACACCACTCGCCGGCGGCTGTCGAGGGCGCCCAGAGCGCGTACTTCGAGCTCGCTCGACCGGAGCGCGGCGATCGCCTCCACCGCCGCCCGCGCGCCGGCCAGAGTGGTCACGCACGGGATGTCGTATTTGAGCGCGGTCTCACGGATGTAGGAGTCGTCCTCGTGCGACAGCTGACCCATCGGCGTGTTGATCACCAGATCGATCTCGCGATTGATCATCCGGTCGCCGACGTGCGGGCGTCCCTCGTGGATCTTCAAGACGTCTCCGACCTCGAGGCCCAGGTTCCTCAAGTAGCGGGCCGTTCCGGCGGTCGCAACCAGGGAGAAGCCGAGCTCGATCAGCCGACCCGCAACCTCGGCCAGCTGTGCCTTGTCTCGATCGATCACCGACACGAAGGCGGTTCCCTCGAGTGGTAGCCGGTGTCCGGCGCCCAGCCACGCCTTGGCAAAGGCCTCTCCCAGGTCCCGTCCCACACCCATGACCTCGCCGGTCGATTTCATCTCCGGCCCGAGGATCGGATCGACGCCCGAGAAACGGCGAAACGGGAACACCGGCGCTTTGACGAACACGGCCGGAATCGTCGGCTCCTCGTGAAGCTCGAGGTCGTCGAGAGTCTCGCCGGCCATAAGGCGCGCGGCGTAACCCGCAAGCGGCTTACCGACCGCCTTGGCGATGAACGGAACGGTGCGCGAGGCGCGCGGGTTGACCTCGAGCACGTAGATCTCGTCCTCGTAGATGGCGAACTGCACATTCATCAAGCCCACCACGCCGAGCCGGAGCGCGATCCGCTCGGCGATCGAGCGCATCTCGCTCAAGTGGTCTTCTGAGACGCGCAATGGCGGCAGTACCGCCGCCGAGTCTCCGGAGTGAATCCCCGCCTCTTCGATGTGGCGGAGTATTCCGACGACGACGACTCGCTTGCCGTCGGCGAGCAGATCGAGGTCTAGCTCGGTGGCGTCCTCGAGGAACCGGTCCAAAAGCACCGGTTGGCCCGGCGAGATCTCCCCCGCCTCGCGCATGCAGCGCCCGAGCGCCTCCGGCTCATAGCAGATCGCCATCGCGCGGCCTCCCAAGACGTAGCTCGGCCTCACCAGCACCGGATAGCCGATCTCCTCGACCGCCGCGAGACCCTCCTCCACCGACTGCGCGGTGCCGTTCTGCGGCTGCCGGATGCTCTCCTCCTCGAGCAGGCGGCCGAAGCGCTCGCGGTCCTCAGCCAGGTCGATGGCATCCGGCGCGGTGCCCCAGATCGGTATTCCGGCCGTTTCGAGCCCCCGAGCGAGCTTGAGCGGCGTCTGACCGCCGAGCTGAACGATAACTCCCTTGGGTTTCTCGTTCCTACACACTGCCAGGACGTGCTCCAGAGTCAACGGCTCGAAGTAGAGCCGATCCGAGGTGTCGTAGTCGGTCGAGACGGTCTCTGGATTGCAGTTGACCATCACCGTCTCGTAGCCCAGGCGGGACAGGGAGAACGCCGCGTGAACGCAGCAGTAGTCGAACTCGATTCCCTGACCGATTCTGTTGGGGCCCGAGCCGAGAATCACGACCTTGTCGCGATCGCTGGCCTCGGTCTCGTCTTCGTTGCCGAAGGTCGAATACAGATAGGGTGTTCGGGCCGGAAACTCCGCCGCACAAGTATCGACGCGTTTGTAGACCCGGACGAGCCCGCGCTTCTCGCAGCGGCGATGGATCTCTTCGACCGAAGCGTCCAGCCGGACGGCGAGCACGGTCTCGGTGAGCCCGGCGGACAGGGCTTCAGCCAATAGCGCGTCCGGGATCGATTCGAGGTTCCAGCACGCGATCTCGGCCTCGAGATCCACGATCCCCTTGATCTCCCGCAGGAACCACGGGTCCACCGAAGTGGTCCGTGCCACTTCGTCGACCGTCCAGCCCTGCCGCAGCGCCGCGAAGATCGCGAACAGGCGCTCCCAGTTGGGCGTCTGGAGCCGGGCTCTCAGCCGCACCGGATCGGATAGCCGCTGCTCGCGCCGTCGCAGACTCCCGTCCAACTCCAACGAGGACATCCCCTTCATCAGTGCTTCGCGGAATGTGGCCCCGATTGCCATGATCTCGCCCACCGATTTCATCGAAGTGCCCAGCTCGGACGGCGCCTGTGGGAACTTCTCGAACGCCCAGCGGGGAATCTTGACGACCGTGTAGTCCAGGCTCGGCTCGAACGCCGCGTACGTCTTGCCGGTGATCTCGTTCGGGATCTCGTCGAGCTGATAGCCGACGGCGAGAAGCGCCGCGATCTTGGCGATCGGGAATCCGGTCGCCTTCGAGGCCAGCGCCGAGCTTCGCGACACGCGCGGGTTCATCTCGATCACCAGCCGCTTGCCGGTCGCCGGGTCCACCGCAAACTGGATGTTGGAGCCGCCGGTCGCGACACCCACCCGTCGGATGACCCGGAAAGCGTCGTTGCGCATGTGCTGGTACTCGCGGTCGGACAGAGTCTGCTGGGGAGCCACCGTGATCGAGTCGCCGGTGTGCACGCCCATGGCGTCTACGTTCTCCACGGAGCAGACCACGATGGCGTTGTTCGAAGTGTCACGCATCACCTCGAGCTCGAACTCCTTCCACCCCAGAACCGACTGCTCGAGGAGAACCCGCCGCGTCGGGCTGGCATCCAGGGCCCGCTCGATCATCTCATCCAACTCGTCGCGGTTGAAGACGGTCCCGCCACCCTCGCCACCGAGAGTGAAGCTGGGGCGGATCACCAGCGGAAAGCCGAGACCGTCGGCGATCGACCGTGCCTCCGAGAGGCTCTCGGCGTAGCCGCTTCGGGGTACCTCGAGGCCGATCTCCTGCATTGCCTGCTTGAACAGGAGGCGGTCCTCGCCCAGCTGGAGAGCCTCGATGCCCGCGCCCAGAATCTCGACTCCCATTTCGTCCAACACGCCCCGACGGTCGAGCTCGACCGCGAGGTTGATTCCGGTCTGGCCTCCAACTGTCGGCAGGATCGCGTCGGGCCGCTCCTCACGGATGATCCGGTCCACGACCTCCGGCACCAGAGGCTCGACATAGGTCGCGTCGGCGAATTCGGGGTCGGTCATGATGGTCGCCGGATTCGAGTTCACCAACACCACGCGGAACCCCTCGGCCCGGAGCACGCGGCACGCCTGGGTGCCGGAGTAGTCGAACTCGCAGCCCTGGCCGATCACGATGGGCCCGGAGCCGAGGATCAGAATCGCCTGGATATCGGAGCGGCGAGGCATTCCGGGAGCCGAGCTTATACCGGTTGGCAACCGGGCCGGCGTCAGTTTCCTCGGCTATCGAGGGTCGCTCGGTGCGACCTCTTTCTCGGCTCCCTCGGGCTGCTCGAATCCGGAGCAAGCTCGGACCGGCAGGACCGGGTACCGCGGGAAAGCGGCACTCCGGTCTGAAAGCCGGCAACGTACGAACACGCTGCGCTCGCTGCGCCGAAGGTCGATGAAACGGCAGCCGAGACACAGTCCCGGATCCACCGATGGCCCGGATTCCGGCCATTCGGTCAACGGCGAGCAACCCCCGCGACGAGATGGGACACCCTTCGAAAGGGCGAGGCTGCACCTAAACCAAATCTCGGGCGTCTACGTATATAGGAATGAAAGCAGCCGCCTCGGCGGCATCCCACCGGAGCCGAGCCGGCTGGCATTCGCCAGCTTGTCACGCTCCTAGGCGCAACTCCCCGGAGCGGCGTCCTACCCCACCTCCCCTCCAGCCGCCTCTGGCGGTACTGCCAGCCAAACCCCGGGGGGCCGCTCGGTCGGCCCCCTCGTCCTTTTTGGCTGCGGCCCCTACTCATAGCGAAGTGCGACCGCCGGCCGGACCCGGGCGCCCCTGCGTGCTGGAAACCAGCAGGCGAGACCGGTCACCAGAGAGGTGAAGCCGACGACCGCCACGACATCCATCGGCCGAACCCGGAACGGGATCGAGCTGATGAAATAGATCGCGGCCAGGTCTCCTTCGAAGCGGATCAACTCGAAGCGGGTGAGCGCCCACGAGACCAGCCAGCCGAGGGCCACCCCCGAGGCCATGCCGACCACGGTGAGACCGCCACCGTAGAGCAGAAACAGATTGCGCAGCGACCCTGGCCCCAGCCCGAGTGCCGCGAGGACGCCTACGTCTCGCATTCGCTCTCGCACCAGCACCACCAGGTTCGAAGCAACGTTGAACGTGGAAACGAGAACGATGAGGCCGAGTACCAGGAAGAGGGCAATCTGCTGGATCCGGAGCGCGGTAAAGAGCTCGCGATTGAGCTCGCGCCAGTCCACCACCAGGTGATCGGGTCCCACAGCTCGGTCGGCCGCGGCAGCGACCTCCGCGGTACGGCCTAGATCCGACACGATGACTTCGAGGACGCTCTCGCCGACTCCGGCGCCAGCCAGCGCCTCGACGCGTCGCCGATCCAGAACCACCAACTTGCGATCGAACTCGGAGAAACCCGAGCGAAACGTGCCGATCAGCCGGACACTCTCGTAGGCGAACCTCGGCCGATCGCCCTGAACGCCCAGCACCATGAGTCGTAGCACCTCGGAATCCCCGACCGCCAGACGCTCGGCCAGGTCTCGACCGACGATGATGTCGGTGAGGCCGGCGCGGGATCCGCTCGCCGCCGAAGCGTTCCGGTACTCGATCTCTCCCAGCCCCTGCAGTCGGAGGTCGCGGCTCCAATCGATGCCTCTCAGGCTGACGCCGATCGCGTCCGGGTGGCCGCGGCTCGCCAGAGCGCCCTGTCCGTAGGTCACCCGGCGTACTTCCGCAACGTGGGCCAGCCCGTCGAGGCGCTCGAGAGCGTCGGAGCCCTCCCCAAGCCTCGCCTCACTCAGGGGATAGATCAGCACAGCGGCGTTCCCCTGCGTGAGCTTGTGCTGCAGGTCCTCGCGGTACCCGGTCATCAACGCCATGGCGACGACCATCGCCGCAACTCCGATCGTCGTGCCCAGAAAGGCGGAACGCGCGGTGCCCTCCATCAGGCGACTACGGCCCCCGCGCAGGAACCTGACCGCGATCAGTGCGAGCAATGAAGCCCGCCCGGCACTCATGGCGAGCCAGCTGACGTTCGAGCGCTCGCGCGCCCGGACTCACCAGCGACTCCGGCCAGGAACCGATCGAATAGATCGCTCGCGTCATGGGGACCCGGCGCGGCCTCGGGATGGTACTGGGTCGAGAGCACCGGCCGGTCCTCGACGACGAACGCCTCGATCGTGCCGTCGTTCAGGTTGGTCTGATTGACCCTGCAATTGGGCGGCAGCGAGTCCGGGTCGACCGCAAAGCCATGGTTTTGACTGGTGATCAGGACCCGTCCGGTGTCGTGGTCCTTGACCGATTGATTGGCGCCGTGATGACCGAACTTGAGCTTGTAGGTCTTGCCGCCCATGGCCAGGCCGAGCAACTGGTGACCGAGGCAGATCCCAAACAGCGGGACCCGGTGGTCGATGAGGCGACGGATCTCCGCCACGACCTCGACCAGAGGCTCCGGATCTCCGGGACCGTTGGAAAGCACGACACCGTCCACGCCGGCGCCGATCACTTCGTCCGCCGTGGTGGCCGCCGGAAACACCGTGAGCGATGCACCGCGATCCGCCAGCGAGCGCAGAATGTTGGCTTTGACCCCGAAATCCATTACTGCGAGGTGCGAGTTCGGCTCGATACCTTCCGACGGCTCGATCCGGTACGGCTCGGCACAGGTCACCTCGTGAACCAGCGCTTTGCCGGCCATCGACGGGAACTCGCACACTTCTTCGATCAGCCTCGCCACGTCGGACCTCTCGGTCGTCACAACCCCTCGGAGAGCGCCGTGCCGCCGGATGCGACGCACCACGGCTCGGGTGTCCAGCCGGTCGAGCGCCGGAATGCGATGGCGTTTCAGATACGTCACCAGCTCCTCTTCGCTGGCATGACTTGATGCCTTGTCGGTGAAGCGCCGGGCGACAAAGCCCTCGACCCACGGTCGATCGGACTCCGCGACCGACTGGGCGACGCCGTAGTTACCGATATGAGGCAAGGTCATCACCACGATCTGTCCACGGTAGGAAGGATCCGTCAGGATCTCCTGGTACCCGGTCATCGCCGTGTTGAAGACCACCTCGCCGAAACGCGTGCCCTCCGAAACGGCGCGCGCTTCGAAGACGGAGCCATCCTCCAGGATCAGAATGGCATCCGATGAAGATGGCTTCATCCGGCCGCGGCCTCGTACTCGGGCAGGCTGCGATTGAGTACCGGAGCCAGGCTCCGGATCTCGGACATCAACCTTTCGAAGTCCTCCGGCAGCAGGGCCTGTCCACCATCGGAGAGAGCCTTGTCGGGCTGGTCGTGCACCTCGACCAGGAGGCCGTCCGAGCCACCCGCCAGGGCCGCCAGCGACAGCGGCAGCACCTTGTCCCGGTAGCCGGCCGCGTGACTCGGATCCGCGATGATCGGCAGGTGGCTGATCCGCTTGACGGCGGGAATCGCCGCCACGTCGAGCGTGTTGCGTGTGTGGTCGGCGAAGGTACGAATCCCGCGCTCGCACAGGATCACCTTCTCGTTGCCCTGGTCCATGACGTACTCGGCGGCGAGCAGCAGCTCGGTCACCGTCGCGCTCATGCCTCGCTTCAGCAGCACCGGCCGTCCGCACCGTCCGGCCCGTTTGAGCAGGGTGAAATTCTGCATGTTCCGGGCCCCGATCTGCACGATGTCCGTGAACTCGGTGACCTCGTCCAAGACGTCGATGTCGAGCGCTTCGGTGATCACCGGCAGACCGACCTCGTCGCGTACCCGGGCCAGGATCTCCAAGCCCTCGCGCCCGAGGCCCTGGAAGCTGTAGGGGCTGGTGCGCGGCTTGAACGCGCCGCCCCGAAGCATGTGAGCTCCCATGGCTTTGACCGTGCGGGCAATTCCCAACGTCTGCTCGTAGCTCTCGACCGAGCATGGCCCGGCCATGATCACCAGCTCGGGGCCGCCTATGCGAACCCCCCCGACATCGTAGATCGAGTCCTCGGGCCGGAATTCTCGAGAGACCAGCTTGTAGGGATGGCTGACCTGAATGACTTCGAGCACACCCGGCATGTGCTGGAACAGCGCGGGTTCGACGATGCCGATGTTTCCGGTGATGCCGATTGCGGTGCGCTGAGCGCCGGCGATCGGATGCGCTTTCAGGCCGTGCTCCTCGACCACCTCCACGACGGCGTCGACCTGCTTGGCGTCGGCGTCCATTTTCATGACGATCAGCATTCTCGATGGGACCTTCCCGCCGGGTCCGGAGCGCCGTCCGAATCCCGAGCCGCGGTATGATACCAGCCCGAGCCAGCGCGGCTTTGCCGGAGAAACGCCATGAACTACAGGCCTCTAGTCCTCACAACGTTCTCACTGATCGCCCTTCTGGCCCTCCCGGCCTTCGGGTACACCGTCGTACTCAAGGACGGATCACAGATCATCGCCCAGCAGGCGCCGACCATTCAGGGCGACCGGGCAATCATCGTCCTGCAGAGCGGCACGCGAACCGCGATCGCCGCCAGCGAGATCGATGTCGAGCGCACCCGCGACGCCAACCAGCACGAACTGGGCACGGCGATGGTGCTCGAAGGCGGTGAGTTCACCAACAAGCCGGTGGAGACCGTGCCCGAGAAGAGGGAAAGCCTCACTGACCTCGCTCGGCGGCGGCGCCAGGCGACCGCGGTGAACCGGGCACCCGTCTCGCGAAGCGCCCCCGATGTCGGTGCCACCAGAGGCGCCGACGACCTGTCGAACTTTCAACGTACTCCGTACCGAAACCTGGACGTGCTGGAAGCGATTCAAGGTGCCTTCAAGAGCCAGGGCGTCGAGAGCGCCAAGGTCTACCAGGGCACATCGAGCGACCGCCTGTTGATCGAGGTGGAGACCAACTCGGAGGCGGCTGTCTTCCGGAGCATCAAAGTTGCCGCCGGTGCTTTGACCCACGTGCGCTCGAACATCTCCGCCGAGGTGCAGGCGTTCGAGCTGTTGCTCGCGACCTCGAATCAGTCTCCCGCGGGCCAGTTCGTGATGACCACCGAGGACGCCGCGGCGCTGTCGAGCGGCGCTCTCGAGATCCCGACCTATTTCATCGACAAGGTCCGGTTCTAGCCTACGAAGGCACTTCCGAATCGCGCTCCAGGCCGAGGAACTCCTCGACGGTCAGCCCGACGCTGCGCTCGAAGCGCTGCCGGTAGCTCTCGACCTCGCCGACCTGTTCGTCCAGGAAGATGCGTTCGACTCGGAACATCGGCACGAAAGTGGTTGCCAGGCCCAGCGACGGCGCGCCCTCGCGCCGCGCCTGGAGCATCCAGTCGTCGAAGCTCGATAGGTTGATTCCCCGCAGGACCACACCGGTAGCGTCGAGAGCTTCGAGTAGCCCCCACAGCTTCTCGGTGGGATTCACCAGATGGACGATGACGATGGAGCCGGTGCCGAGCATGGCTCTCAAGGGCGCTCCGACAGCTCGACCAGGACGCCGGCCGCACTCTTGGGATGAACAAACTGGACCCAGCATCCCTCCGCGCCACGGGTCGGGTGCTCGCGGAGCAGCTCGGCGCCTACCGCTCTCAGCTTCCGGTCATCCTCTTTGATGTCGTCGGTCCCAAGACATACATGGTGAAGCCCCTGGCCCCGGCGTTCCAGGAATCTGGAGATAGGGGAGTCCTGGGTCGTCGGCTCCAGCAACTCGATTCGCGTCTCGCCGACTGGAATCAGAGCCACCCGGACGCCCTCGTGTGGGACCTCCTCGATCGCGGCTACTTGCAGCCCCAGGGCCTCATAGAATCGGCGCGACTCCTCGATCGACTCGACCGCGATGCCAATGTGATCGATGGCTCGGATCATGACGACGCTCCCGTGCCTCCTCCGGCCTCGATCACCGCTGCGAAGAGATGCTCAGCGGAAAGATATGGATCCTTGTGCTCGGCGAGGCCGCGCTCTACCTCCCGATCGAGGCCGACGATTTCATTCGCCGCCACCAAGATTCGTTCTTTGAGGAGGTTCTCGATCCGGACCCGCAGATGGGTTTTTCTCCGTTCACGGAGCTCGCCGCTCTCTTGCAGCCATTCCCCGTGCCGGTCGACTTCCCGAAGCACGTCCTCGACTCCCTGCCCCTGACTCGCTACGGTCGTGACGATCGGCGGCCTCCAGCGCAGGTTGTCGGCCATCGAGATCATCAGCTCGAGGTCTCGCTTGCTCCGGTCCACGCCCTCCCGGTCAGCCTTGTTGATAACGAAAACGTCGGCGATCTCCATCAGTCCCGCCTTGATGGCCTGAATGTCGTCGCCGAGGCCGGGAAGAGTGACCACGACGACCGTGTCTACGCTGCGCGCTATGTCGACCTCGTCCTGGCCGACCCCCACGGTTTCCACCAGAATCCAGTCGAAGCCGGCGGCGTCCAGGATGTCGATGGCGTCGTGGGTCGCCGGCGCGAGCCCGCCCATGGCTCCCCGGGTCGCCATCGACCGGATGAACACCGCGTCGTCGGTGTAGTGCGACTGCATCCGAATGCGATCGCCCAGGATCGCCCCCCCCGAGAACGGACTGGTGGGATCGATGGCCAGAATGCCGACCGTGTCTCCGTTCTGGCGCAGGACGCCCGCGAGCCGGTCCACCAGCGTGCTCTTGCCGGCGCCCGGCGGGCCGGTGACGCCGACGACCCGGGCCTTTCCAACTGACGAGTAGAGCTGCGCAATCAGGGACCTCCGCTCGGGATCGCGGCTCTCCGCCAGAGATACCGCTTGAGCGAGGCGCCGGGTATGGCGCTCGCGTATGCCCGCGGCCAGGACGGCCACATCGGGGCGCCCGCTCCGCCGGCTCATCTGTTTTCTTTGAACAGCTGGCGAGCGATTACCAGCCTCTGGATCTCGCTCGTACCCTCACCGATCGTGCAGATCTTGCAGTCCCGGTAGTACTTCTCGGCGCGGTAGTCCTTGATGAAGCCGTAGCCACCGTGAATCTGCACTCCTCGCTCGGCACAGAAGACCGCCACCTCGCCTGCCAGCAGCTTGGCCTCGGCCGCGATCCGGGTAACGCGCTCGCCGCGGTCCATCGCCACTGCCGCAGCCAGCGTCAGCGTCTCCGCCGCCGCACACCGGGTCGCCATCTCCGCGAGATGAAACTGGATCGCCTGGAACTTTGCGATCGGCCTGCCGAACTGCTCGCGCTGTTTGGAATACCGGACCGAGGTATCGAAAGCTCCCCAGGCGGTACCGACGCCGAGCGCGGCGATAGATATGCGGCCACCGTCAAGGATCTTCAGGGCCTGGATGAAGCCATCGCCCTCGTTGCCGAGCCGGTGCGAGTCCGGCACGCGGCAGTCTTCCATGATCACTTCTGCGGTGTCCGAGGCGCGCGTGCCCAGCTTGTTTTCTTTCTTGCCGGGCCTGAACCCCTCCATCCCTCTCTCCAACACGAAGGCGGAGATGTTGTGATGCTGCGGTCCATCAGGATCGGTGACCGCCAAGACCACACAAACGTCACCGACCGAGCCGTGGGTGGTGAAGGTCTTGGCGCCGTTGAGGATCCAGCCTCCGCCGGCCCGCACCGCTCGAGTCTGCGTGCCGGCAGCGTCCGAGCCCGCGTTGGGCTCGGTGAGGCTCCAGGCTCCGAGCGTCTTGCCAGCAGCCAGATCCGGCAGCCACCGGCGTCGCTGCTCTTCGGTGCCGAACTTGAAGATGTGATTCGTGCACAGTGAGTTATGGGCGGCGACGCTCAGGCCCACAGCCGGATCCACCTTGCTGACCTCGCTGATGATCAGGACGTACTCGACGTAGCCGAGACCCGAGCCGCCATACTCCTCCGGAACCAACACCCCCAGGAATCCGAGCTCGCCGGCCTTGGCGAACACCTCGGTGGGAAAGCGCTGCGCCTCGTCGATCTCCTCGACGATCGGATCGATCTCGTTCCGGGCGAAATCGCGGGCCAGCTCCTCGACCGCCTTCTGCTCGTCGGTCAGCCCGAACCCGAGCGCGGCGAGCTCGGTCGGCTGTGGTTCTGCTACCGTCATTGCGTTCTCGTTCCTGCCGGCCGCGATAACGCTATCATGAGGAAACCAAGCTCCGGACGTGCTCTGAGGACGCTGGTGGCGGCTCTTCTGGCCGGTGTTGTCGCAGTCTTCTCAGCCTGTCGAAAGCCGTCCGACGAGCGCCCCCCACTGCTGGTGGTCTCGGGGCCGGACGACTTCGTCAGCTTCGAGGTGCGCAATGCGAACGGCGAAACCATCTGGCGCTTGGAGGCGGACGATCCGACTCCGGTGGCCGCGTTCGCATACGGAGTCGTCCCAGACGGTTTTCGTCGAGTCGTTCCTCCGGAGCGCCAACCGCGGCCTCTGGCTCCGGGCGAAGACCTGCTCATGGAGTCCACGACCCGGGACAGGATCTTCCTTCACCGTGGATACGCCGACTCCGAGGTCTCCGCCGTGGTCCTTGAATGGGGAATGCGCCGACGCGAACCTGACAGCGCTAGGTCGACCGAGTGATCTCGTCGACGATTCCCACGATCACCGCCCTCACGGGCGCATCCGGCCAGGCTAAAACCTGCCTGGCCGAATTTCCCTCATCGAGGATCAGGACGTCCTCACCTGCTCCAGCTCCTACCTGGTCGATGGCAATCAAATAGTCGCCTGTCTCGGCGCCGCCGGCATCGGTCAGGTCGCAGAGTAGGAGCTTCCGATCCTCGTAGGCGGGCGAGCAGATCGTCGAAACCACGGTGCCTGTGACCCGGCCCAGTTTCATCAGTTGGGACCGACCTCGACCGCATCCACCAACCCGACGATCGCGTCGTCTACCGGAACGAAGGTATTCGGGAGGGCGAGCGAGGCTTCACGGCTCGAGACGAAGTAGACCACGTCGTCCGGCGCCGCCATGGCGACCCCGTCGGCCGCGACGATAACGTCGCCTTTCGGCTCCCGGGTCTTGGTCAATGGCTGAACCAGCAGAAAGCGCACTCCCTCCAAGCCCGCGACCTTGGTCGTAGCGACTACGGTTCCGACAACGCGACCCAGCTGCATCAGGCACCCGTGCTGGAGATGACCCGGAGGGCGAACCGGGAGTCCGCGGCCAGGTTCTCGCGCATCTCCTCGTGGATCTTGGGAATCACGACGCTGGCGACCAACAGGGCCGGGTCGCGAAGCCCCGCAACGCCGGTCTCGACCGCGACTTCGACGTCGGAAACCTCGCCTCCGAACAGAGCGTAGGCTTTGCCGCCGAGACCGTCGGCCAGGTGGATCTCCAGGAGATCGACCGAGGCTCCCTTGACCGCAGCGTCGGCAGCTCGAATTGTCGATGCTGCGGTTCGGGTTTCGATCACGCCCAGCGCCACGCCCGGGCCGGGCTTCTTGATGCCGGTGAGAGAGCTGACCACCTGCGGATCGACATCGGGAAGAAACACCTCGTCGACCTCGAAGCCCGGCGCGGTAGAGCGCCCGGCGATCCATGCCTCTTCCACGTCGGCGACCTCGCCGCCGGCCAGTACCAGGTACTTGCCCGGATGCACAGTGCCCGCGTGCAGGGTCAGTAGCGGAGCTCGTTTGACCATCGCGTCGCCGACTTCGATGCCGACGGCGATCGAATCGAATTCGAGCAGGAGCAGCGCCGGTCGCATGCCCGTTTACACGATCCGCAGAGAGCCCGCCACCGTGAGCCTGCGAATCCTGGCGAAGGTGCGCGGCCGAGTCAGACCCTCGCCGGTCGGGGTGGCGATCGAAAAGGAAGTGAAGTCCTCGCCGCCCTCGCCCAGACCGGCGAGGTTGGCGGCGTTGGCCACGAATATGGAGGTCTTCATCGCACGCGCCATGCGGGTGATGTTGTCGACGTTGTTCGAGTAGATCGACGCGGTGTGCCGGTAGCCATGCTCGGCCCGTACCGACAGATCGATGCCCTCTTCCACGTTGCGAACCCTGACTACGGGCATGACCGGCATCATCTGCTCCGTCCAGACCAGGCTGTGCTCCTTCGGCACTTCGGCGATGGCCAGACGAACCTCGCTGCCGGCTTCGATTCCGATCTCGCGCAGGATGCGGCCCGCGTTCTGGCCGATCCATTT
This sequence comes from Thermoanaerobaculia bacterium, assembly GCA_046756565.1. GTDB lineage: Bacteria > Acidobacteriota > Thermoanaerobaculia > Multivoradales > JAHEKO01 > CALZIK01. The sequence goes on from JBHHWO010000025.1 coordinate 15,719, forward strand.
CGCGTTGATCTTGCCCGGTCGCTCGGGGCCACCCATTTCGCGAAAGATCACCCGTTCGAGCTGCTGGAGCTGGTACTCCTTGAGCACTACGGCTCGATCCCGCGAGAAGGCTCGGAGGAGCTCATTCGCCCGCTCACCGACGACGAACGTCTCCTTCTCGTCGGTACAGACCAAGTTGTTGTCGAACGAAGCCCCGCGGATGATCTCGCGCGCGGCTCGCTCGATGTCGGCTGACTCATCGACCAGTATCGGCGGATTGCCCGGCCCTGCTGTGATCGCCTTCTTGTTGGTCTTGAGCGCCTCTCTGACCACGGCCGGACCGCCGGTGACCAGGAGCACACGCACTCCCGGATGATTCATCAACTCCTGGGCCGACTCGATGGTGGGCTCGGGGATGGCGCACACCAGGTTGGCCGGTCCGCCCGCTTCCAGAATCGCCTGATTGAGCCGCCGGACGTTCTCGACCGAAACCGCCTTGGCGTTCGGGTGTACGTTGAAAACCAGAGCGTTGCCCGCCGAAAGCGTGGCGATCGCGTTGTTGATGATCGTCGAGGTCGGGTTGGTGGTCGGCGTGATCGCGCCGATCACGCCCCAGGGAGCGAACTCGGTTACGGTCATGCCCCGATCGCCGGTCACCGCCTTGGGGGTGAGATCTTCGGGGCCGGGCGTCTTGCGGGTGACCAGGAGGTTCTTCTTCTCCTTGTCGTTCGCGCGGCCCAGCCCGGTCTCCTCGTTCGCCATCTTGCCGAGCTCGGCCGCGTCCCGCTCCATCGCCTTGCGCATCGAATCGACGATCCGAAACCGCCCGTCGAGACCGATCTCGTCGTAGTCGAGATAGGCCTGATTTGCCGCCTTGACCGCGGCGTCGACCGAATCGAAGATACCGAGGGCGCCGGCCTGTGCGCTCGATCGCGCCTGGGCGGGACCGGGAGACGGGACAGCAGCGGCCGGCGGCAGCTTCCTTCCTTCCGCGTCCGGGTCGCCGTATCGCCCCCGGACTCGCTCAACGATGGCGTCTATCTCACGCCGGTCGATCATGTCTTGCTGTAGACCTCGCGGCCTCCGACTTCGAAGCTGTCGACAATCGCCATCACCACCGCGTCGCACGGACGATCCTTGGTGGCCACGGTCTGCCGGGCCGCGCTACCAGTAGCGAACAGGACCACCTCGCCGACACCGGCTCCGACCGCGTCGACCGCCACCACCGATCCACCGGTCTCGGCGCCGGCCTCGTCCAGCGACCTCACGAGTAGGAATTTGAACCCCTCCATGGAGGCCTCCTTCTGGGTCGCAACCACGGTGCCCTGGACCCTGCCCAGAAGCATCGCCTAAGCCGTTGCCGCCCGGCACTGCCGGAGTTCACGCATCCGCGCCGTCCTATTTCTTCTTCGGGGACCCCTGGCGGCCCAGAGGAAGTGTTTCGTCGATGTTGAGGTGCGGCCGCGCTATGACGTGGGTGGATACGACTTCACCAACCTTCTCGGCGCCCCGGACACCGGCTTCGACCGCGGCCTTGACCGCGGCCACGTCGCCCCGGACGACCGCGGTCACGTAGCCGCCACCAGTCTTTTCGTAGCTCACCAGTTCAACCTTCGCGGCCTTCACCATGGCGTCGGAAGCCTCCACCATCGCCGCAAAGCCACGCGTTTCGATCATGCCCAACGCTTCTGCCATGTGACTTTCCTTTCCTGTCCTTGTCCGATTGTGCTGTTCGAGTTCTTCCCAGTGCGGTAGCGACGGCCTCGACCCGGTCAGGTGGTGGCCCGGCCCTCCACGCCCTCGAGCGCCCCGACCGCCGCCTGCCAGCCGACGTCGATGTCGCGCTCCTCGCCTCCAAGATAGACGCGCCCCATCGAACCGAAGGAGCGCACTTCGAGAATATTGATCTCGGCCGCTTTCTCGGCCTCGTTCGCGGCCAGCGCCGAATACGCGGCCGGCTCGACTTCGAGCACGTAGAGCGTCTGTCCCGGAATGATCATGTGCCCGTGCCGCATCCGGTTGATCAACTGAGCCTGGTGGTCGTCGATCCGCCGGATAACCTGGCTCGAGTGGATCTTCGGCTTGATCCGGTCGGTCTCGGCGAGGCCGATCTCGTTCAGGATGGCGGCGCCGGCTGAGCGGGTCTCGGCTTGCGACTCGGAGTGGATCTCGAGCAGACCATAGTAGCGCTCGACGACCTGCATCCCGGGCCGGACCTTGTTCGACTTGAGCGCGATGTCGGTCAGGCGGTTGATCTCGATGCCGGGGGAGATCTCGACGTAGAGCGACGCATCACCGGCCAGCGGCAGGAAGCCCTGGGCGACCGTGCCCAGGAAAGCCGCGTACTGCGGCTGCAGGCTGTCGAGAAAGACATACGATCTCAGATCAATATTTCCCACCATCTCCTCCTTGACGACCGGACACGATAGCGATTCCCGCCGACGCGCCGATTCTCGTTGCCCCGGCGGCGATCATCTCTCGGGCGTCCTCCGCCGTCTTGACGCCGCCCGAGGCCTTGACCCCCATCTGGGGACCGACGGCTTCCCGCATCAGAGCTACGTCGAATACCGTAGCACCGCCGTGGCCGAAACCGGTCGAGGTCTTGACAAAATCGGCCTTGGCAGCCTTCGCCAGCCGGCTGCCGATCACCTTCTCTTCGTCGTTCAAGAGGCCGGTCTCGAGAATCACTTTGCACACTGCTCCCACCTCGCGACAGGAATCGACGACTTTTCCGATGTCCTTTTCCACCAAGTCGAACTCGCCGGCCTTGAGCGCTCCGATATTGATCACCATATCGATCTCCCGGGCACCGTCACGAAGCGCCCTGCGCGCCTCGAGCGCCTTGACCTCGGCGGCGTTGGCGCCCAGCGGAAACCCCACGACCGAAGCCACTCGTACTCCGGAGCCGCGCAGATTCGTGGCACATCTCTTGACCCAGACCGGATTCACACACACCGCCGCAAAGCTGTAGTCGCGTGCCTCCTGGCAGAGCTTGTCGATCTCGTCGGGCGTCACGTCGGGACCCAGTTTGGTGTGGTCGATGTATCGCGCCAGATCGCTCGGCACGTCGGCGCCGTTGCCCTGATAGGCCACCCGCGCGGCCCCTTCGTCGACCATCACCCGGACCTTGTCCGAGCAGTTGGCCGCACAGCTGCCGCAGCAGTCGGAACACTCTCCGCCGGACCGGGTCTCGAGCTCCGAGACCACACGTTGCGTGATCGCCTCGATCAGATCCTCACGTGTACCCATGCGTTCAACCCCGGCGGCCCCTGTATGCGGCTTCCACCTGATCGATCTTTGCGACCCGCCGAGCGTGGCGGCCTCCCCCCCACGGCGTCGAGATCCACGTGTCGACAATCTGCCGGGCGAGGTTCTCTCCGACCAACCCGGCTCCAAGCGTCAGAACGTTCGCATGATTGTGCTCGCGGCTGTTGCGAGCAGACGAGATGTCGTAACAAAGAGCGGCGCGCACGCCCGGTACCTTGTTGGCAACCATGCTGGACCCGATACCGGCGCCATCGACGATGATGCCGAGGCCGCATTCTCCCACGGAAACGCTGTGCGCGACCGCGTGCGCGAAGTCCGGATAGTCGACCGAATCGGTTCCCGCAGTGCCGCAGTCGACAACCTCGAATCCCTGGTCCCCGAGATGGGCTGCGAGCTTCTGCTTCAGCGCGAAACCACCGTGGTCGGCGCCAATCGCAACGCGGCTCGAGACCACTCCGGGGCTCGTCGACGAGGACGCTGAGTCGGCTGCGACCATGTCCTCGACGGCCCGCCGCACGAGCTCGCGAATCTCGGATTCACTAGCCATGAAACTTGTTGTTTACCACAGTGCCGTCAGGGCCCCAGAACCGGAAAGAACTCATCTTCCCAGCCTCCGGTCGGTCTCGGGCGAAGCGTTGATCCGGGTCATCTCAACGCCTCGGTAGTAATGGTTCAGGATCTCGCGATAGTCATGGCCTCGCATGGCCATTCCGTACGAGCCGACCTGGCAGAGACCGACGCCGTGCCCCCAACCGCGGCCCGAGAACAGCCAGCCGCCCTCACGCCCCGGAGGGTCCAGCCGGCGTGCCGTAAACAGCGTATCCGGAAGATCCAGCGTCCATCGAATCGGTAGCCCGCGAACCGTGACCGAGTCGCCTTCGCCACCGACAATCTCGATCTCGCTCACGCGGCCAGAGACACCGCGTCCGAGGATCTCGAAGCGCTTGAACGCAAGCCCCGGATAGCGCTCAGCAACCCGCTGAGCCAGCTCCCCATCGGTGCGAAAGCGTGTCCACGTGCTCATGTTGCTGGTCCGGTCGAAAGCGACCCCGTCGGGGTCGACGCTGTGTCTGAGAGCCATCAGCCTGCCTTCGCGAAGGTATACGGTCAGGCGGTCCCCGGGCAGGAGCGCGACCGGCGCCGCCTCTTCGCGCTCTCCTAGCCGCCGAAAGGTCCTCAAAGCCGAATCGAAGTCGAGCTCATGGACCTCTCCGCCGTCACGCACCCTGAGGCGATTCTCAGTGCGCTCGAGGTAACGGACCTCGCGCACCTCCACGAGCCGCAGGAACACCGCGAGGTGAAACAGCACTTCCTCGATGCCGGCCTCGGAGAGCGGCTCATCCAGGGGTCCCGACAGTAACCCGGCCTGAGTCAGATAAGCGGCCAGCCGAAGATCGTCCGCGTCCCATTCGGACGGAGGGTCCTCGAGCAGATACGGCACGTCCTCGGGCGATACGAACAGGCGGGCGTCCGGAGTCAGCCCGAGTTGAGAGGACAAGAACCGCTGCACCTCGCGCCGGTCGAGCGAAGCCAGCTCGTCCTCCGGCGCGGCGTAGCCTGCGAGCCGCACCAGTTGGTGCAGACGCACCGCGAAGTCGGAGGCCGCGTGGAGTTCAGTGACAACACTGCCGCCAGCGTCTCCGGCGGCCACCGCCGGAACCAGACGGCGTGCCAGCTCCGCCTCGAGAGAAACACCCCGCGCCCGCGCCTCCCCGATCCGATCGACGCCGGCCTCGAGACACGGAACTCCTCTGAGGTAGGCCTCCGTCTTGAGTGGAAAGACGACCTCCACGTTCTCGGTGTGTCCACCGCATGTCGAGCTGTAGAGCGTATCGGCGTAGTGGCCGTCGTGCAGGAGTACCTCGGCGCTGGTTTCGAGCACCGCCCGGTCCGAAAGCGGATCTTCGGACGTCATGCCACCGTAGACCTGGCATCTGGGCGTCGCACAGATGTCATAGCCCTCTTCGGTGAACTCGCCCATGTTCTTGAGCGTGTACGTCCGGGCGGCAACGGCCTGAGCCTTGAGCGCGTCCAGGTGGTCGAAGATCTTGGGGCCCATCTCGCGGGGCACGACCCCACGCAGGTAGTCGTCGAGCGTCACCTCGTTGACCAGGTTCAACGTTCCGCGGTTGTTCAGAAAAACCATGAGGTCGCCGCGGTAGGTCTTGTCTCCCATGGCGATCCCGCGCCCGGACGTCGAGCGGATGCGCAACCAGCGGCCACGCACCACCCACGCCTTGTCACCGCGCTCTACCCGAAGACCCGGATTGATCAAGGACTCCTGCTCGCTGACCACCCAGACATCGTGGAAGTTGTACTGGTTGAAAACCCGCCGGGCGCGATCGGCGACGTCGCGGTCCTCATAGCTGCCCGCCCGGACGCGATAGAGCCCGGTGCCGGCGTCGAAGACGACGCTGGTCGGGACCTGCATCCGCTCCTCGACGGTCCGCGCCAGGTTCAGCGCCTGCTCCTCGTCGCGCAGCGCCGCGATCTGGAGCCGAAAGGTACCCGGCGAGGAGCGCTCGACGGCGGGCGCGACGCGAATACTCTCGGCCGTGACCAGAATCCGTCCGCCGACGACGGCCACGATATCGGCGCTGCAGCACGGAAGCTCGATCGATTCCTGATCGGTCAGGAGCCCAACCCGCACCTTGTGAGGTATCTTCGGCGGCGCGCCGCGGGGCGCGACGGAAGCAGGGGGCTCACGCGCGGCGGTCTCGGCGGACGGCAACACCTCCAGAGGCGCAGACGAGGTCGGTCCAGGCGGCATCACCGCGCGCGCGCACGCCAGCGCCGCAAGAAAGATCAGCAGCCGGCCGCGAGGATCGGCCAGCCGGATCACGCCGCCCCCTCACGCTCGCCGAGCACCAGAGCGATGATGGTGCCGGCCCAGCCGAGATTCACGATGCCGGTGATGAACCATTGCAACAGGGTCAGAAACGCCTGTCCGACGAAGTAGGAGCTCGTGCGATCACCCAGAGTTGCGTTCATGACGAGCGACAACGGCGTCACCACGATCGCCATGGCAATCGACGCCACGACCAGGAGCAAGAACAGCAGCAAGAGACCGGGCAGCCGCCGCCCGACGATCACCAGCCCGGCCCGAGCCGCTGCGAAGGTTCCTCGCGTACCCGCTGCCAGCTCACCAAGCGCGACCTGCATCCACAAGGAAAAGAAGACCGAGAACACCAACAGAAGCGCGAAGCCCAGGCAGCCGAAGAGCACGATGCTCGCGCCCAGCTGGCCCAGGCTTTCGAAGCCTTCGGCGCTGAAGCCCTCGCCGACTACCGCCGTCAGCAGGACGGCGACGAAGACCAGGAAGACCAGCAGCACCAGCATCCCGAGGACCAGAAACAGATTGACCAACCAGAACACCGGCCAGGTCAGACGCTCCGCCTGCTCGAAGAACGCCCGCGCCGAGAATGTCCGAAAGTCGCTCCAGCGGATCTGTGAGCCCGCGGCCCGGCGCTCGCCGGCGGCAAGGACCCCCAGAATCCCCCCCTGCATGTAGCAGTAGACCACGAACGCCACCGTCCAGATCAGAGTGCTCACCAGAAAGGCGACCAAGAGGGGCGCACCGGCGCCGAGGACGCTCTCGAGCAGCTCGGCCTCGCCACCCCCGCCGAAGCGACCCACGGCTCCCCGGACGAATTTGAAACCGAGGACCAGGAAGATCGGCACCAGCCCGACGGCGCTGATCGCCATCACCAGGAGGCTCTGCAGCGCCTGCAGCAGGATCAGCTGCCAGTTGGCCCGCAAGTTCAGCAGCCCGTGCTGCAACGAGTCGATCGCAGACAGTCTCATCGGGGCCTAGGCCAGCCGGGCTTTCTTCATCGTCTCGCGGAAGTCGGCGGCCTCGATCGAAATCTGCGCGGCCATCTCGTAGAGCCGGCTCACCAGGCGAGCCGGGAGTCTCCACGACAGGGGTTCCTCGGAGCTGGCGCTGGGGACGCTGTCGAGCTTCCGTTCGGCCTTGAGACGCAGGTTGGTAGTGAAGATCGTGGCGAGCTTGCGGTTGTAGCGAGTATTGATGACCAGGTACAGAATCTCGGTAACCCAGTCCGAGAGCTTCTGGGCGCCGAGATCGTCGAGCACCAAGAGCTCCGCCTCAGTGACCCGCCGGAGAATGGCGTGCTTGGAGTCCACTGTCCCCGGCTCGAAGGTGGCCTGAATCCGATGGATCAACGAGGTGAAGTCCTCGAACCGCGCATCGACGTGATAGCGGACTATGAGCTCTTTCAGGACCGCAACCGCGAGATGAGTCTTTCCGACTCCGGGTCTGCCGACGAACAGCAGGCCGCTGGTTGCAAAGCTGCCGTTCTGGGTGATGAAGCTCTCCACATAGCGGTGGCTCTGCTCTCGGGCGGCGAACAGCTGATCCTGCTCGACGGGATCCGGATGCTCGATCTTGAAATTCTCGAGAGAGCACCCTGCGTAGCGGTCGGGAATGCCCGAGGCGGCCAGCAAGCGCGAAGCAAGCTCGCTGGTTCGACAATCACACAGCACCGCCGTACCGGCGCCGCCGTCGTTGCGAATGACCCATCCGCTGCCGCCGCAATCCGGGCAGGTTTCCGCCGGAACCTCCGCTGCCGACATGGCGGCATGGTAGCACGCCCGCGAGACCTCTCTGAGGTCCCTGGAGGCGCCGAAAACCGGGCGAGCGAGGCTCTCAGGAAGAGGTCTTGGTGGGCGGTCCTCCGCCGAACTTCTCGAGGGCATAGCGCCTCTCGACGCCGGCTCGCTTCGCCGCCAGCTCCCGCTTCAGGGTCTCGAGAAGCGTGTCCATTTCGGACTTCATCGATTCCATCTGCTCGCGCATGTTGAGCACCACCTCGACTCCCGCCAGATTCACGCCCAGGTCGCGAGTGAGGGTCAGAATGGTGCGTAGGCGCTCCAGTGTCTCGTCGTCGTATAGCCGGGTGTTGCCGGCGCTACGACGCGGCTGGATCAGCCCCTCGCGCTCGTAGAGGCGAAGCGTCTGCGGATGGATCTCGAAACGCTCGGCGACCGCCGAGATTCTCAGGTACCGCCGTCGACGTCTCTCAGCCATCATCGCCCTCCCAATCCACAGGAATCGAGCGCCTGTCGGGCTTCTTCTTGGGGACGCGAACGAACAGCACGCCGTCTTCGAGCCGGGCTTCGACACCGTCGGTATCGAGCTCGCCGCTGAGAGTCACTATCCGGTGAAACGGCCCGTAGCGGCCCTCGAGCCGATGAAAGTTGCCGGCGCCACCGGGCGGGCGTCGAGTGCCGTGCAACTCGAGCCCGGTCCCATCCAGTTTGACCTCGAGGTCGGCCCGGAGCACTCCTGGCAGCTCCGCCTCGATTCGAAAGTCGGTCTCCGTCTCGAGGACGTCTGCGGTCGGCGTCCAGGCTCCGGGGGTCTCAACGTCGGCTTCGTCCAGCCGATCTTCGACCAGCGATTCCTCCAGCAAGGATCCCAGCTTGCGCCGCAGGCGAAGTACCTGATCGAGTTGGCGTTTCGAGCTCAAGCTATCGGTCCTCGAGAAACCATGCCGCCGGGCCTAGGCGAACGCCACGGCCCGGCGTCACCGTTCAGCTCGCCTTGTCTTCGACGTCAACGTACTCGGCGTCGATAACCTCGTCGTCGGTCTCGACCGGCTCCGAAGAAGCCGCCTCGGCTCCGGCAGCCTCATCGCCGCCTTGCTTGTACATCGCTTCCGCGACCTTGTGAGAGGCCTGCGTCAGGGTCGCTGTTGCGCTCTCGATGTCACCCAGCTCGTCCGCCTCCAGAGCCTTTTTCGCCGCTTCGAGTGCGGACTCGAGCTCGCCCTTGTCGTCGGCACTCAGACTCTCCTTGTGCTCCTCGTAGATCTTCTCGGTGTTGTACACGAGCTGATCGAGCTGATTGCGGGCCTCGACCTTCTTGCGACGCTCCTTGTCTTCCTCGGCATGCGACTCGGCGTCGCCGACCATCTGTTCGATCTCGCCTTCCTTGAGGCCACCCGAGCCGGTGATGGTGATCTTCTGCTCCTTGCCGGTACCCATGTCTTTGGCGGACACGTTGAGGATGCCGTTGGCGTCGATGTCGAAGGTCACGTCGACTTGGGGCACGCCCCGTGGCGCCGGGGGAATCCCGACTAGATGAAACCGGCCCAGAGTTCGATTATCCTTGGACATCTCGCGCTCTCCTTGGAGCACGTGAACCTCGACCGAGGTCTGATTGTCGGCCGCGGTCGAGAACACCTCGCTCTTGCGGGTCGGAATCGTCGTGTTCCGCTCGATGAGCTTGGTGAACACGCCGCCCAGCGTCTCGATCCCGAGCGACAGCGGCGTTACGTCCAGCAGAAGGACGTCGGTGACATCGCCGCGCAGGACGCCGCCCTGGATCGCAGCGCCGATGGCCACGACCTCGTCCGGGTTCACCCCCTTGTGGGGCTCCTTGCCGAAGATCCCGGTCACCAGCTGCTGGACCGCCGGCATCCGGGTCTGGCCACCGACCAGGACCACCTCGTCGATGCCGTCCGAGTCGACGCCCGCGTCCTTCATCGCCTGCTTGCAGGGCGCGATGGCGCGCTTGATGATGTCCTCGACAAGCTGCTCGAGCTTCGAGCGAGTCAGCTTCAGGTTCAGGTGCTTCGGGCCCGAGGCGTCGGCGGTGATGAACGGCAGGTTGATCTCGGTCTCCTGGGCGCTCGACAGCTCGATCTTGGCCTTCTCGGCGGCCTCCCTGAGCCGCTGAACCGCCATCGGGTCCTGACCCAGATCGATCCCCTGGTCGCGCTTGAATTCGCCGAGCAGCCAGTCGATGACCCGCTGGTCGATGTTGTCGCCGCCCAGATGCGTATCGCCATTGGTCGCCTTGACCTCGACCACGCCGTCTCCGACCTCGAGAATCGAGATGTCGAACGTACCGCCGCCGAAGTCGAAGACCGCGATCAGCTCGTCGTTCTTCTTGTCGAGGCCGTAGGCCAGTGCCGCCGCGGTCGGCTCGTTGACGAGTCGTTCGACCTGGAGACCGGCGATCTTGCCGGCGTCCTTGGTGGCCTGCCGCTGGGCATCGTTGAAGTAGGCCGGAACCGTGATCACCGCTTTCTCAACCTTCTCGCCGAGGTAATCCTCGGCAGCCTGGCGCAGTTTCTGAAGCGTCATCGCGGAGATCTCCTCCGGCGAGTACTTCTTGTCGTCGATCAGGATTCTCAATCCACCATCGGCCTCGCTGACTTCGTAGGGGACCATCTTGAGCTCTTCGCTGACCTCGTCGAAGCGCCGGCCCATGAACCGCTTGATCGAGTAGACGGTTTTCTTCGGGTTGGTCACGGCCTGGCGCTTCGCCACCTGGCCGACCAGCCGCTCGCCGCTGTCAGTGAACGCAGCCACCGAAGGCGTCGTCCGATTACCCTCGGAATTCGGGATCACTTTGGTCTCGGAACCCTCCATGACTGCGACCACCGAGTTGGTGGTTCCAAGGTCAATTCCTATGATCTTGCTCAACTTCTGTTACCTCCTGAGAAAACTTGCTTGCGGGGGAGTACCGTCGCCCGCGGGCTCGAGGTACACAACCTATAAATCTTAGTCGGTTCCAGTCAAGCCCCTCTTCCCTCAATCTAACAACCGAAGACTCATATATTATTCCACGAGTCGGCCCAGGCGAGGGCATCGGGCGCAGGGCGTCGGGCGTCGGCCGCCGCTAGTCGAGGAGTACCAGCGGCGGCTCGGAGGCGACTTCGGTCGTCAGGAACTGAGGGTCGAGGAGGAAGTTGCCGCCGATCGCCCGCGAGCGACCGGCATCGTCGATGAGCTCCCTCGACGCGATCTGGATGACGTAGCTGGCCGGACCGGCCGAAAAAACGAAACGCCGGCCCTGGGGATCGGTCACCGCGCCGGGCTGGAGCATTCGGTCAGCAACCAAGAGAGAAAGGTCGTCCGGGTAGCGACCCTCGAGTAGGAAGAAGACGGTAGACGCGCGATCGATCTTCAAGACCGAGAGCTCCTCGCGCTCGGCATCGAACGCATCTCGCAGTCCTCCCTGCCAGGGAAACGGTAGCAGCAGCCGGCCCGGAGCCGAGATCAGAACCCAGAGGACCGCCACGAAGAAGACCAGTCCCATGACCCGCGGCGGCCAGGCCGCGACCTCCATTCGCCTGGGTCTCTGGTGCCGAGCGGCGGGCTGCGAAGCCGGTATCTGCGCGGACACTTCGGCCAGACTCTCCTCGATGCCCATCGGGTCGAGCGGCTCGGTCAGCAGTGCGTCGAGCCCGAGATCGGCGATCGGCCCCGCCAGCGGCACTTCCACCACTTCGGAGGGCAGGGCCGCGGCCTCCTGCACCAGGCCGCACTGAAGCCAGTGCGACACCAGCGCTCGAGCGGTGAAGACCGAGATACCGGTCTCATCCGCCAGCTGACTGAGGTCCTTGCGACCGTCGAGAGCCCGGTAGATCATCTCGGCTTCGGGCCGTTCCTCCTCTACGACCTCCTTGGGAAGCGCGGCATCGGCTCCCGGACCCAGGATCGGCTGGTATGCCTGTCGGACCTCGGCGACATGGCTCCCGAACGGGCCGGCCGAGCCGAGATCGTCGCCCGAGCGGACCAACAGCTCGTCGACTCCGAGCGGGATCACACCGGCCTCATAGGCGACGTCGTCGCCGCGGTAGAAACGATACTCGCCGACCTTCCAAGTCAGGGCCAAGCGGCACAGCCTGTAGGTAAGGCGCCGAAGCGCTCCCAGAAGCTGCTCACGAGTCAGAAACGAACGCTCGAGCAGAAGCTCGGTCACCCGGCCGCCGCCTGCCTGGTACTCGGCGACCAGGCCAGCGAAGTCTTCGCCGCCGATCAAGCTCTCCTTGATCAGGACCTCACCAAGACCGTCTTCGAGCGACTGGTTGAGAGCGTCGGCCGACACCACGGCTCCTTCCAGCAGCGAGAAGGCGATGATCTCGTCTTCGCCCTGGACCGTGAGGATGCCGGTTCCCCTCTGGCGCTGCAGATGCCTGAGTGCGCCGACCAGGGCACCATCCACCAAAGTGCCTTCCATAGCATCAACCACCGCGACGACTCCCCCGCAAGACACGAATCGCTCGTACGAGCATGAAGATCGCGAGGCCTATCAGCGGCACGAACGCGAGGCCCACCGCCGGTGGCACCAGAACCCACGGGACGCCGTAGGCGACGCGCGACCAGAACGGGATCGCGAGCAGTACCACGGGAATCAACAGCGCGGTCACAGCCCCGGCCCAGTATCCCTGCTCGGCCTCCACGAAGCCTGGGAGAAAGACGCGCCGAACCGTCTCGAACGGTTCCGGCAACCAGGTGGTGTCTATTCGTCGTGAGCGGTTGCCGCCCTTGTGGGCGATGAAGTACAAAAGCAGCGCCGGAAAAACGAAGACCAGCGCCAGCGGCAGAGACACCGTCCGCCGCCAGAGCGCGAACAGATCGGAGTTGGCCTCCTGTTCGCGCCAGGCACTTGCGAGCTGATCCCGGATCTCCGACTCGCGATCAAAGCCGCCTCCGGCCATCACGATGTCGCTTCGATCGACGTTGCGAATCCAATCGCTGACGGCGGCCGCATCCAGCGAGCTGGCTGTGCGCAGAACGCTTTCCGACTCCTCGAACTTGTACTGCTCGGAGAGCGCTCGGCTGAGATTGAAGTGCGCCGCCGCAAGAGTCGTATCCAGACTCACCGCCAGTCGGAGATACCGGATCGCCTCATCGAGGTCGCCCTCGTAGAAGTAGCACGTTCCCAGGTCGCTCGCCGCCGAGGCGTTATCCGGCTCGGCCGCCAGGACCTGCCGATAGAGAGCTCGAGCGAGATCCCATTGGTGAATGCTCAAATGCAGGTCGGCCATGAAGTGAAGCACCGGGCCGTTGTCGGGGAGCTCTTCGCCAAGAGGAGCCAGATCCTGAAACAGCGACCCGACCAGCCGGCCGCCCGCGACGTTCGTCATAGCCCGGACCTGAGGAGTCGTATCCAGGTTCATGCGTCGAATCTGCTCGCTCACCAGCAACGGCGCCAGCCCCATGATCAGCCAGGCGGCGACGATCGTGAGCTTCTCCCATCGCTCGAAGTAGGCCCAGGCCAAGACCGACCAATAGAGAGCCAACCACAGAAGACCGGTGGGGAGAAACACCGGCCAGAGCAGGAGGCTTACAGCGAGGACGTAAGCGATGGGAATCGGAACCGACCGCCCAAAGAACCGCACGAGGTCGCGGAAAAGAAGTACCCCCCGGGTAGTCCATTGCATGGCAACGACCCCGGCGGCCAGAAGCGTCGCGATAGCCAGCAGCCACAGGAGTGCGTCCCCCAGAACCACGTAGCGGTACAGAGGCTCCGAAACCACCCGAGCGTAGCCGCGCAGGGTCCACAGAGCTCGAGAGGCACGCTTGCCTTTCAACCCCTGGACCGTGGCGCGGGCGAAAGCGGTCTCGGACCGCCCGGGATCCAACTCTTCGGCCGCCGCCAGACTCAGCTCGGCGCCGGTGAAGTCGTCTTCGCGCGCGAAGCGCTCTCCTCTCGCTGCTGCAGCTATGGCGAGCTCCGGCAAGCGTGTCATTCCCACCGACCGGGCCCCCGAGAGCAGAGCTGCGATCTGCCGCTCGGCTCGGGCCGAGTCGCCTTCCTGAACCGCGGTGAGCCACTCGATCCAGGCTTCCTGTACGCCGTTGAGTTTCTGGAGAACGTCCTCGCGAAGGGGAACCGACTCCTCCGGCTGTGCCGAGACCGGTGCCGCTACAGCCGAGATCAGGAGCCCACAGGCGAGCGCGAGCGCCGGCACAGCCAGCTTGGCTCCGGTCACCGCGTGTGACTCGGTCATCACGCTATCCAGCCTTCTCGACGTAGCGCATGCGGAACTGGTAGAGCAACTCGGCGAGAAGCTTCTCTTCCTGGACGTCCAGCCTTCCCTTGGTCTTGTCCTGAATGAGCTCGAGCAGATCGATGTGATACCTGGCCACCTCGAGATTCTCGGCGGACTCGCCATCGGGCGGCCGAGCGTCTCCGAGAAACATCGGAATGGGCTGCGCGACGAGACCGATCAGGTCCATCATGCCAGGCTTCGGCAGATTCCCGGTCGGTGGGCGACCGGCGCCGCCCGGGTCCAGATCCGGCGCCGCCGTGGCTTCCGGTTCGCTGAGCGGCGGGGCCGGTTTCCGAGACTCGGTGGCCGGCTCGGCGGTTGGAGACGCTTCCTCGGAGACTTCCGCGCCGTCGCGGTACTCCTCGCGCAGCTCTCCGCTCGCATCGAACATTCGCTTGTCGGTGACCTTGATCTTGTCGTCCACGAGAGTAATCCCCTAGCGCTCAATCGTAGCAAGCGGACCGCGGCTAGAATACTGCCTCGGCGTACAGACATCTCGACTTCAATGACCGACCGCCTGAAGAAACTGGAGGATCTCGTCGAGAGGCTGCGTGGGCCGGACGGCTGTCCCTGGGATCGCGAGCAGGAGCTTCCGGATCTTCGTGCTTACCTTCTGGAGGAAGCGCACGAGCTCGCCGCAGCCATCGACCAGGGAAATCGGGACGAAATCCGCGACGAACTGGGGGATCTCCTGTTCCACGTCGTCTTTGTGTCGAAGCTGTTGCAATCGTCAAATGCGTTCGAGTTGGACCTGGTCATCGACCGCATCCACCAGAAGATGATCGACCGACATCCCCACGTATTTGGTGAAGACAGTCTGTCCGACAGCGAGCAAGTCCACCGGGCGTGGGAAGAGCGCAAGGCAGAGCACGGGCGCTCCGCTCTCGCCGGCGTTCCGAGCACGCTGCCGGCACTACTTGCCACCTACCGGGTGTCACAAAAGGCCGCGGGCGTGGGCTTCGACTGGCCCGACGCGGCCTCGGTCCTGAACAAGGTCAAGGAAGAGCTCGCGGAAGTCGACACGGCTCTCGCGCAAGATCTGGGAGTCGAGACGATCGAACAAGAGGTCGGAGACCTTCTCTTCGCCACCGCTAACCTCGCCCGCAAGCTCGGATTCGACCCCGAAGCCGCACTTCAGAGAGCCAACCTCAAGTTTAGAAGGCGGTTCGACGCGGTCGAATCGCTCCTCAAGGAAGACGAGCGGCTCTCGGAGAAATCCCTCGACGAGCTCGAGGAACTGTGGCGCCGGGTGAAAGAAAGCGAAGGGCCCAAGTAGGACGAGCTACGCGACCTTCTTCTCGGCCGCAAGCTCCTGGACGACGCCCAGGGCGCGTTCGAGCACGAGATCGTCGAGCGACAGATCCGCCTCACTCAGACTCCGCGACGCGCCATTGACCTGCAGATCGGGAGCCAGGGACTCGTCGATGACCGTACCGTCCGGAGCCACGAAAAAAGCGTCGGTGTAGTAGAGCTCGGCGCCATCGGACAGCATCCTGGAACCCGTGCGGCCCGCGTGCCCGAACGTGCTCCCGCCGACCAGGCGAGCACCGACGATCTGCCGGAGAAGAGCGGCGAAGACCTCGCTGGCGCCCTGAGAGCCGCGGTTCGTCAGCAGGACGAGCGAGCCGGTCCAGACCGCGGCCCTCTTCGAGACGAACACTTCGACAGTCTCGTCCCGCTTGCGAAGCGTTCCGAGCTCGCCGTCGACGAAGAGGTCGGCGGCAGCGAAGGCGGTCTCCAGATCACCGCCGGCGATGCCCCGCAGGTCCACGATCAAGCCTCGCCTTTCGGACGGCTCGCCTTCGACAAGAAGTCGCTCCAACGGTTCCAGCAAGGTCGCGTCGAAGGCCGAAATCCGCAGGATCGGAATCCCGTCGCGGGTCTCCAGTCGCAATCCGGTGGCCTCGTACTCACTCAAGGTCAGCTCAATCGCCAGCGTCTGTCCCTGGCGAAGCACTTCCGTCGAGATGACGGTTCCGGCCTCCGCGACCAGAGCGGCGTGTGCTTCCCAGAGCGGAGTCAGGCGGGTCGAGTGGCCGGCCAGCTTCGAGATGATGTCGCCGCTCTCGAAGCCCGCCTCGGCCGCAGGACTGTCCGGTATCACGCCGACCACATAGAGGATGCCACGCTCCCGGACGATCTGAAGGCCGCTTCGCGCCGCTCCTGCCGCTCGCGCCTCTCGATACCTCGCGACCTCGTCCGCCGGCACGTAGGTCGCCATCGGATCGAGCGCGTCCGCGCTGCCATCGAAGGCCCCCGCAAACAGTCGGTCGAGGTCGGTCTTCTCTACGTAGCGGTCGCGGATGTGCTGGAGCACTTCCGTGAAGACGTGAAACTCGCGGTAGAACGAATCGCCATCGTCGCCGCCCGCAATCGCACGCGAGAGTGAGCCGGCCGCGATCGGCGCCAGCACCAGGACGGTCACCAACACGAACAACGCGCGGCTCTTGGAGAAGCGGCTAGCCATCAGCGCAACCACTCCATGGGATCTTCAGGTCTGTTCTCGACTCGGATCTCGAAGTACAAAGGTGAGCGCGTCCTACCCAGGACACCCCCCAAAAGTACCACATCGTCCTTGGCGACCTCGAGCTCGTCGAGACCCGCGTGGAGCGAGAACACCTTGCGGGAATGATGCAGCACGACGGTCAAGCCGAAGCCCTCGAATGGAGCGGCGAAGATGACCTTGCCCGGATAGACGGCCCTCACTTCCGCATCCTCCGGGGCGATCCGAACGCCGTTGTGCGGCACACTGGTTCCGTAGCGCCGCTCGTAGCGAGGGCCGAAGGGCACGGTCACGGCACCACTCACCGGCCAGTCCAGAGCACCGCGGAAATCCTGGATCGGAGCACCGGCCAAGGAGGATTCCTCCGGGTCGGCGAGAACTGCGATCAACAGGGTCAGTTTGCGCTGCTTGTCGTCGAGCGAGCGCTGCTCGAGCGCCAGCCGCTCGCGGGCTCTGTCGAGCGCGCTTGCCACGAGGGTCTGCTTACGCCGGGCCGCCGCGAGCCGCGCCAGGCGAGCGCGCTCCCGCGCCACCGACTCCGCCACCTCGCGTCGGCGTTCCTCGAGACGCCGCCGCTCCGCGGCGAGCTCGGCCCGCTGCTCGAGATAGACCGGCAGCAGGCGACCGTCCCGGCGAGCCAGGAACCGCAGCGTTCTCAGGTATAGAAAGAGATCCGCGGGCACACGTATCGAGACGAATCCGCGCAGCCAGTCGGTGGGCGTCGCCTTGTAGAGAGCGGCGATCCGCTTTGCCAGGCGCTCGCGCGTCGCCGCCAGCTCGGCTTCCAGGACCTCGGCCCGCTCGTTCGAAGAGCGCAGCGACTCCTCGGCGATCGTCCTCTCGGCCTTCGCCTCTTCGACCATCTGCCGCTGCAGCGTCGACTGAAGATCGAGTCGGCGAAGCTCGGACTCGACATCGATTTCCGCTTTGTCGAGGTCGGCCAACTCGTCGTGAAGCTCCTCGATCCGCTGCTGGATCTCTCGAAGATCGTCTTCGCGAGTTCGTTCCTGGGTCTTCCCCGAAGCGGCATCACTCGCGCCCGCGAAAAGCGCAAGAGCCACTGCCGGGGCGCAAAGAACGCAGACGTTGGCCGGATTGCGCATGCTAGCCTGCATCGATCATGAGCGGTCGAGAGGATTGTCGGCCCCCACGGCAGGGTCCCCGGACGCCGCTGAGAGCTTCGGCCAGGATTCTCGCGAGTCGTGCCTAGAGCGGTCGCCGGTTTGGCTCGAAGCCGTTACCACGGACTCCTGCTCACGGTCCTGATCGTCGCGGCGAGTTGCCGAGGCACCGATGCCCCGGACGCGCCGCGAGACACACTGATCATCGGACTCGATAGCGCCTGGACTCACCTCGATCCTCGGCTGGGCACCAGCGTGTCCTCTGGCAGGGCCTTCGAACTCATGCTGAATGGCCTGGTCAAAAAGGACGTCAACGGCAACTTCATTCCCGATCTGGCCACCTCGTGGGAGATGCTGGACCAGGGAGCACGATATCGCTTTCACCTGAGATCCGGTGTTCGCTTTCACGACGGGCGGGAACTGACTTCCCGAGACGTCGCCTGGACGTTCAACTCGATGGTGGACGGCACCGTAGTCTCACCGAAGCGGGGTGGTTTTCCTCAACTGGAGCGAGTCGCTACGGTCGACGACGTCACCGTGGATTTCGTTCTTTCCGAGCCCTGGGGTGCGCTGCTAGACAACGTCACGTGCTTCCTGGGCATCGTGCCCGAGGGCACGCTTCCCGACGACTTCAACCGCAAACCCATCGGTAGCGGCCCTTTCCAATTGGTCGAGCGCGTCAGCGACCGGCTGACCTTCGAGGCCTTCGAAGGCTATTGGGGTGAGCGTCCCAAGATCCGAACCGTGGTCCTGCGCGAGGTACCCGACGCCACGGTTCGCGCGCTCGAGCTCCAGAAGGGCTCCCTGCATCTGGTCGTCAACGGCCTGCCTCCCGACGTCGTGGCGAAGTTCCGCGAGGATCCTCGGTTTACGGTCCAGGTCGATCCCGGCTCGACCTACCACTATCTGGGTCTCAATCTGGACGACCCGGTGCTCTCGAATCGGTCTGTCCGCCGGGCCCTGGCTCATGCCATCGACCGGCCCCGGCTCCTGCGGACCCTGTACCGCGGTCTGGGCGTTCTGACCGAGACCGTGATGCGCCCGGGACACTGGGCACGCAACGACGACCTCGTACCGATTCGCTATGACCCCGCACTCGCCGCCCAACTGCTCGACAACGCCGGCTTTCCCGATCCGGACGGCAGTGGACCCCGACCCCGCTTCAGCCTCACTTACAAGACCTCCACCGACGAGACCGGAGTGCTCCAGGCTCAGATCATCCAGTCGATGCTGGCCGAGGTCGGCATCGACGTCGAGGTTCGGTCCTACGAGTTCGCCACCTTCTACAGCGACGTCAAACGGGGCAACTTCCAGCTCTTCAGCCTGCGTTGGGTCGGAATCGTCGACCCAGACATCTACAGCCTGATCCTGCACTCGAAGCGGATCCCGCCGGCGGGCGCCAATCGCGGCCGGTACCGGAATCCCGAGTTCGATCGGGAGATCGAGCTGGGAGCCGGACTGGTCGAGCGGGAGGCGCGCCGGCCGCACTACCTGAGAGCGCAGGAGATCCTGCACGAGGATCTTCCCTACATCAGCATCCGGATCAAATCCAACGACGCGGTAATGCCCTGTGCTCTCGAGGGCTACAGAAACTACCCGACCGGCGAGTTCTACGGCTTGCCGGAGGTCCATTGGAGCGAACGCTCCCCAGCCTGCGCTCCGGACAACGCTTGAACTTCGCGCCTAGAAGGAGCCGATCGCTTCGTCCTCGTCGTCGAAAACCTCGAAGACGGTGATCAGCTGGGTGATCTGGAGAATGTCGGCCACCTTGGGCGGCAGATTCAGCAACTTCAACTTGCCGCCGCGATTGGTCACCGTCGTGTAAGCAGAGACCATTTCGCCGACGCCCGAAGAATCGATTGTCGACACGTCGCCTAAATCGAGGAGGATATTCAGCGCTCCAGCTTCCAGAGTATCGATTACGGCATCACGCAACGCGATGTCGCCCACACCAATCGTGATCTTGCCCTTGGGCTCGAGAATCGTGACTCCTTCTCTATGGCGAATTGCTACCTTCATCCTTCTGGTCCTTTCTCTCCTTATGGAGAGTCTGCGGCCCCTCCGCCGACCTGCTTGCGCAGGATCACCTCGGTGCCTCCGTGCATATGAAAAGTGTAATCGATCTCGTCCATGAATTCCCGCATGAACAGAAGGCCCCTGCCTCCGGGCTTCAGAAGATTGGCCGGGGACAGCGGGTCGGAGACCCCGCCCGGATCGAACCCTTCGCCTTCGTCGCTCACCTTGACGACCAGCTCACCGGGCAGGAGATCCAGTTCGACGTGGACTTTCTTGTCCGGCTCCGAGCGATTGCCGTGTTCAATGGCGTTGGCCACCGCCTCGCGAACCGCCATCCCGACCTGGTATGAGACCTTCTCTTCGAGGTCGAGCCGAGTCATCGTCTCCTCGAGCACCATCTGGACGAGCTCGAGGTTGTCGATGCTGCTTTGAATCGAAAGACCGACTTGTAACGCCATGCGTTGAACGCGGAGTCTAGCAAAGCGGCCGGCCCGGTAAGAGGGGCGCGGCTTCCAGGAACTTCAGTGCCATCGGGATGACGACCAGGAGCTGGATCGCATCGAATGCTGCGTGAGCCACCACCGCCGCCCAGATGTTCTGGCGCCACCGGACCAGCCCGGCGAAGACCAACGACAGCAGGGTAACGCCGACCAGCATGAGCGGCTGACCGTAGCCGGCGTGGGCCAGCACGAAGAGGAAGGTCGAGAACGCGACCCCGGCCCGGGGCTGCAGGAAACCGCGAAAGAAGATCTCTTCGGCAAAACCCGCCGACAGGCTGATCGCCACCCGCAGGACGATCGGCAAGGCGGCGATCCAGGGCACTATCGCGGGCGGTTGCCGGGGTAGCGCCTCCTCGCCACCGAACTTCCAGATCATCAATCCGAGAAGAAGTAGGATCATCAGGACGGCAATCCAGGCGGCGATTCCCGCCGCCAAGCCGATACCGAGTTCGCGGAGGACGTTTGGAGCCGTCAACCCGAACTGGCGACCGAATCGCGTCCCCTGTCGGGAGCCCGCGGTAGCCGTTTCGGGGCCGGAGGACGGCACAACCGAACCGGCCGGCTCGGTGGCTACGAAGGCAAGCGCGTACCAGCAGCCGAGCGCCCCGAGAAAAACCGCGTGAAGCAGGAAGAGCTGAGCCCGACTGACTCCCGAGAGATCCGATTCAGGACCGCCCAGAGACGCGATCGGGAGGAAGATTCCCAGCCAGAACACTGTCACCAGAAGAAGGCCCGCTAGAATCCGGCGGACGCTCGGCGTTCCGGGGATCGAGGACCGGAAACCCGGGGGCAGGAGACCCGATCGCGCGGTGCGGCGATCGACGAAGACGACGGCCGCGGCGGCGGCCACGACGGTCGCGACTACGATCAACGGCTGCAACAGTGCTTAACCGCCCTTCCCCCTGCTCGTATCAATCGTGAGCTCCGACTCTGGCTACAACTTGCGCTTGCGGCGACAGGCGACCAGAACCGCTTTGGCGTGGGTGATCCGCTGCAGTCTTCGGTTGCGCATCAGCAAGGCCTGGGTGTCGGACAGATCGGGCTGTGAGCCTCTGATCTCGCGCAGGCGACGGTCCATTTCGAAGTTGATTCTTTCCATGTCGGGAACCGACATTCGCATGAACGTCCGCTCGTTGACCAGCAGGTAGCCGTCGCCGATGTCGCGGGCCATCGCCCAAGCACTCCCTCCTGGAAACGCGCCCATAACGCCGGGATAATACTGCAGAGCGTGCTATCCTCCCGGCCGGGCCGCTCGTCCGGGTGAAACGGACGACCAACGACACACTACATCGAGAAAGCCCCTCGTACTTCACGGAGGTTCTAGCTTTGAGCCGCTTCACAGGTGTTGATTACCTCGACTTCGATTGCCTGCTCTCCGAGGAGGAACGACTGGTTCGCGAATCCGTGCGCGCTTTCGTGGACGAGCGCGTCCTTCCGATCATCGAAGAGTGTCATCGAGAGGCCCGCTTCCCGATCGAGCTGCTGCCGCAGATCGCCGAGCTGGGGCTGCTCGGTTCGACCATCTCGGAGTACGATCTTCCCGGACTCAACAACGTCGCCTACGGCCTCATCATGCAGGAGCTCGAGCGCGGTGACTCCGGCCTGCGCAGCTTCGTTTCGGTTCAGGGCGCCCTGTGCATGTACCCCATCAATACGTTCGGGTCGAAAGAACAGCGCGATCGCTGGATCCCGGCGATGGCCGCGGGCGAGGCCATCGGCTGCTTCGGGCTGACCGAGCCGGATTTCGGCTCCAACCCCGGCGGCATGCTCACCAACGCCAAAAAGGCCGGGGACGAATGGGTCCTCAACGGTGCCAAACAGTGGATCACCAACGGTTCGATCGCGGACGTGGCCGTCGTGTGGGCACGGACCGACGACGGCGTCCGGGGCTTTCTGGTCGAAAAAGGCACACCCGGGTTCACCGCCACCGATCAGCACGGCAAGTTCTCCCTGCGCGCTTCGATCACGTCGGAGCTCGGGTTTCGGGACTGCCGGATCCCCGCCGACAACATCTTGCCCAGGACCGTCGGACTCAAGAACGCGCTCATGTGCCTCAACCAGGCCCGGTACGGAATCGCGTGGGGCGCACTCGGAGCCGCCATGGACTGCTACTCCACCGCACTCGAATACGCCAAGGAGCGCAAGCAGTTCGGCAATCAGCCGATCGCCTGCCACCAGCTCGTCCAAGACAAGCTGGTGTGGATGATCAGCGAGATCACCAAGGGTCAGCTTCTGGCGCTGCAGTTAGGTCGAATGAAGGACGACGGGCGACTCAAGCACCAGCACGTGTCGCTCGGCAAGCGAAACAACGTCTGGGTCGCGCGCGAGTCCGCGAAGCTGGCGCGCGAAGTGCTCGGCGCGAACGGAATCGTCGACGACTACCCGGTGATCCGCCACATGCTCAACATGGAGTCGGTCTACACCTACGAAGGAACGCACGACATTCACGGACTGGTGATCGGGCAGGCGGTAACCGGTATCCCAGCGTTCAATCCACCGATGACCGAAGAACGGTCGGCCCGCGAGCTGGCTTCCGACCGAACCCGATGACCGCCATCAGCGAATCTCTCGAGCACGGCTTCGTCCGGGTCTGCGAAATGGCCGCCGTCGCCGCCGCCCACACCATGGGCTACGGCGATCGCAAGCACTCCGACCACGTCGCCGTCGAAGCGATGCGCGAGGAGCTAGACAAGATCACAATGCGGGGGCGGATCGTGATCGGCGAGGGCGAGCGCGACAAGGCGCCGATGCTTTACGTCGGCGAGGAGGTGGGAGCGCTCAAGGGTCAGGAACAGGGCCTCGAGGTCGACATCGCGGTCGACCCGCTGGAGGGCACCAACCTTTGCGCCACCGGCACCGAGGGAGCGATCGCGGTTCTCGCCGCCTCCGAAAAGGGCGGGCTGCTGCACGCTCCGGACATCTACATGGACAAGATCGTCGTCGGTCCGACCGCGCGTCACGCGGTCATCCACCTGGACGCACCCCCGGCGGAGAACCTGCGCAGCGTCGCCGAGGCCTATGGCCGTGCGGTCAGCGACTTGACCGTGGTGGTTCTGGATCGAGAGCGCCACGAGGAGCTGATCGCCGACATCCGCGCCGCCGGCGCTAGGATCCGCCTGATTCAAGACGGTGATCTCTCCGCCGGCATCGCTGCCGCCGTTCGCGGAACCGGCATCCACGCGGTCATGGGTATCGGTGGAGCGCCCGAGGGCGTACTCACCGCCGCGGCCATGCGTTGTCTCGGTGGACAGATCCACGCCCGTCTGACGCCGCTCAGCCCCGAGCAGGAGCAAAGACTGGTCGACCTCGAGATCGACGACGTCGACCGGATCTACCGACGATCCGACCTGGCGCCCGGCGACAACCTGCTGTTCTGCTGTACCGGAATCACCGACGGCCAGCTGCTCAAGGGCATCCGGTTCTTCGGTGGAGGGTATCGTTCGTCGACTCTGTTCATGTCTCTCGAGCGCAGCCTCATCCGTTTCGTGGATTCGATCCGGCGCGATGAAACCGACACCCCCGTGCTGTTCCAGTAGCCGGGGGTCGGTGCCGGCTCTACCTCGGTCCTCGAGCCACTTCCGCCCGAGTACCCACCGCCCGACTACCCGCCGATGATCAGACCCGATCGCTGGATCCGCCAGTGGGCCGAGACCGGAGGCGTCGACCCGTTCGAGCCGGAGCAGATCAACTCGGCCAGCTACGACCTGCGAGTCCGCGACCACTGGATCTGCCCGACCCGAGACCCGGAGGAGTTCCGGGGGCCTGGAGAGCGAGCCCGAGCAGGCCTACGGCGAAGCCGGCTCCTCCAGCCACTATCAAGGCCAGACCGGCACGACCCGGGCTCGGGATTGAACGGCAGCAGGACGCCTATAATCGATCCAGGTAGTACATGAGCATCACCGGCAATCTTCAGACCATGGAGCTCGCAGAGGTGCTTCAATGGCTCGGCCACACCGCCAAGACAGGCGAGCTGGTGCTGAGTAACGGCCTGGTCGAGAAGCGCATCGTCTTCCTGCGCGGCGACGTGGTCATGACCGCCTCGACGGATCCCAAGGAGTACCTCGGGCATTTCCTTGTCAGCCACGGCCTGATCGACGAGGTCACTCTGGCCGAGGCCATGAAGATGCAGGACCAGAACAAGATGCTCCTGGGCAAGATCCTGGTGACCATGGGCGCGATCCAGGAGGGGGAGCTCGAGCCGATGCTGCGGCTCAAGCTCGAGGAGAGCGTCTATCAGGTGTTCACCTGGCCGGAAGGCGATTTTCGCTTCATCGACGAGGATCTCGACGAGTCCACCATCGTTCCGCTCAACTTCAACGTCAACGCCCTGGCTCTCGAGGGGTCCCGGCGTGCCGACGAGTGGGAGAGGTTGCGCGAGGTGATCCCGTCCAAGGATTCGGTCGCGGTCTCCACGGGATCTCTCGAGCCCGACGAAGGCGACGCGGTTGCGCTGCGCGTGCTCGAGCACGTAAACGACGACCGAACAGTCGAAGAGATCGCGCTCCACGCGCACGCCACCGAATTCCAGGTCTATCGGGCCCTTGCCGCCCAGGTCGACTCCGGCCACATCAAGCTGGTGCGACCGCGAGTGGTGTCGGGCCCGGGCACCGAGATCGCCAACGGCGACGCCGAGCTCGACGGCACAGGTCTCCTGAGCAAAGCCGAAGGCCTGCTCAAGACCGACCACTACGAACAGGCGATCGGCCACTTCCGCGCCGGGCTCAACCTCGATCCTCACAACGAGAAGATCCGCGCCCGGGTGGCGGCGGTGGAAGGCGAGATCGAAAAGCGGCTCCGGGGAGAGGGACTACACCCGGACTCGGTGCCGAAACTCCTGCGCAGCATGGAAGAGCTTGCAGCGCTCGAGATCTCACCCCACGAAGGCTTCATCCTGAGTCGCGTCAACGGTACCTACGACATCCAGACGATCTTGAAGATCAGTCCGATGCCGGCGATCGACGCTCTGCTGGTGTTCCGGAACCTGCGAACCGCTGGCCACATCGGGCTCGGAAGCGCCGACGACAGCGCCTAGTGTCCCGTGCGGTAAGTTCGTTGCCACACCGAGAGCGGTGAAGCGTGCGCTGGGCAAGGCGCGACGACTGAGAATATCGGGCATATTCGACAGAGGAGCAACGCCGCCCAGCGGAATGCAGCACCGCTCGAATGTAAAGGAACTTGCCGCACGGGACACTAGGCTCGGCAAAACCGGCCTAGCAGCCCGTGGTAGAAGTCGAGAAGGCCGCGTTGCGAGAGCCAAGGGA
>JBHHWO010000026.1:0-40721 GCA_046756565.1 Thermoanaerobaculia bacterium
GCTGGTAGCGCGTACGGGATTCGAACCCGTGTTACCGGCGTGAGAGGCCGGCGTCCTAGACCCCTAGACGAACGCGCCAAATGGTCTGCGGCCTCCCGTGGCCGCGGATGGGACGGAGAGGCTAGCAAATGGGGCCCGGAGGCTCAAGGGGAGACGGGATTCTTCCCTTCGCTTCGCTCGAGGGCAGGCTGCTGCGCTCAGAATGACCGACCGGAACCCTACTCCTCTACGAACAGGATCTTGACGCCGTCGGGGTCGTGGGTCTCGTATACGGTGTTGCCGCTTTTGTCCTTGCGGAGGCCTCCGGGGATGTTCCGGTCGCGGAAGATGAGCTCGTCGTAGACCACTTCGGCCGAAGCCACGATCAGGGAGAGCACCATCGGTGCGGTCGGGGGGTGGTAGCCGACGCTCTCGTCTTTACCGCGGGCGAGGCCGGTGACCTCGATCTGGGCGGCGCCGGCTTGATAAACGGCGGAGCGGCCTTCGTCCGAATCCCGGCTGGTCAGACGCGGAAGGGCCAGAACGGCGCCATAAAACTGGCACGTTCGATCGAAGTCCCGGGCCTTCAACGTAGTTCGGAATTCGCGGATTTCCATTGTCTGATGCCTCCTTGCGCCGGTTCGCCCGTGCTTGCGGTGGTATCCTCTCGCCGTGCCGACCCGTCTGCGAGCCCTCACCGGCTGCCTGATCTTACTCGCCATTTCGCCTCTAGATGCAGCCAATCCGGCCGCCGAGGACCGCTCGCTGGAGGTCCTCGAGTCCGGTCTCGCCGCAGCCACCCTCGGCGGCCGCAGCCGGCCCATTTCGTACACGCAGACGCTCGCTGGGCCGATGTTCGCTCTGCCGCCGCTTGCGGCGGCACTGGGCGGAGAGCTCCTCGTGGGACCGATGCAGCAGAAGCACGAGCTCAAGATCGGTGACGCGATCTTCCTGTTTGGCCCGGGAGCCATCTCGGTCACCGAAGGCCCGGAGATCAAGCTCCTCTCTCAGGCTCCGGCCATAGGCGCCGGCGGGCTTCACGTGCCGCTCGACTTCCTTCAGAACTACTATGGCAACCTGCTCGGCTTCGATTTCGAGTGGGTCTCGGCCGAACGCACCCTCGCCATCACCCGGCGTCCATTCCGCCGGCTGCCGGTCGCTCTAGACGTCGTTCACCTTCAGGGAGTGACGACCCTGGTTTTCGAGTTTCCGGAGCGCCCCCGGTACTACATCAAGAAGTCGGCCCACGCCATCGAGATCGAGCTGATCGGAGACCGTTTGAGCACCACGGCCGCGCGACCATTCCAGGGCGACCGTTTCGTGCGCAACGTTAGTATGAGCTCCGAAGGGATCCGGATCGATCTTGGTGCGATGTCCGCAGCGCAGGACTACGTCCTCGAGAACCCGTTCCGCATCGTCTTCGACGTCCTGCGTGATCGCTCCGGTACGGTAGTGGCCGAGCGCACCTCGTCGACTCGGCCACGCGGAGAACGCGAAGGCGTGCGCACGGTCATCCTGGATCCCGGACACGGCGGCGATGACCCGGGAGCGAGCAGCGGCGAGGACGCGGTCGAAAAAGAGCTGACTCTCCGGCTCGCGCGACGACTCAAGTCGGGTCTCGAGGAAGCGCTCAACGTGCGCGTGGTCCTGACGAGAACCAATGACGCCGACCTCTCGCTCGATTCGCGATCGGCGCTCGCAAACCAGTACAAAGGCGATCTTTTCATCTCTCTGCACCTCAACTCCTCGCCCAACCGCTCGGCGCGCGGCGCCGAGACCTACTTTTCGAGCTTCGACGCCACCGACTCCGAGGCCCAGCGCACGGCGGCGATCGAAAACGCGTCGGCGGGCGATCCTCTCTACGATCTCCAGCTCATGCTCTGGGATCTGGCGCAGAGCCGATACCTCGGCCAGAGCCAGAGCCTGGCTGGCCTGGTCCAGGACGAGCTCAACCAGGCGCTTGGCCTGCGCGACAGGGGCGTCAAACAGGCGCCGTTTCGAGTGCTCCTCGGCGCGGCGATGCCGGCGGTCCTGGTCGAGCTCGGATTCCTGTCGAACCCGACTGAGAAGGGCAAGCTCCAGGACAGCGAATACCGGGGCGAACTGATCGATGCGCTGGTCCGGGCCGTGTCGCGCTATAAGGCCACCCTCGAGCGTTCCTCCGAGCCGCGGCTCGAGCTTTCGAGTAGATGAAGTGCTCCGCGGCCTTTGTGTCCACGGCCGTGCTCCTCACACTCGGCCCGCTCGGCAGTGGGTGTCGTTCGGCCGAAGACTCAGCCGAGATGAGTTCAGGGACCCAGGAAGAGGCAGCTACTCAGAACCTGGACGGTCCGATCGCCTCGATCTACTTTCCCGCGACCAGCGGCCTCTTGGAGCCCGAGCTGCGGCCCGCGCCTGCCGGTCTGGACCGGGCGGAGAGAACTTTCTGGCTGGCCGAGCAGGTCGTGGCCGGACCGCAGACCAGTGGCCTGCGACCCGCCTTGCCCGCCGGCACCGAGGTCGCCAGCGTCTTCGCAGCGCCGAGCGGCACTGTGTTCGTCGACTTCACGCTCAGCGGGGAGACCGCGGGCATGGGCTCTCGCGACGAGCTCCTGGCTCTCTACAGCGTGATCAACACCATTCTCGGGGACGACGAGAACGCCGAGCGAGTCGTGATCCTGATCAACGGGAGGCAGCGCGAAACTCTGGCCGGGCACGTCGACACGTCTCAACCCTTGGCTGCCAGGCCGGATCTGATCCGCGAGGCCGGATGAAGCAGATCGGCGTCTTCGACTCCGGCGTTGGCGGCTTGACGGTAGTGCGGGCGCTCAAGCGCCGTCTCCCGGAAGAATCCATACTCTTTCTCGGAGACACGGCGCGCTTGCCGTACGGCACCAAGTCGGGCGACACCGTCAGCCGCTACACCCAGCGCAACGTCGAGTTTCTCGAGCGGCAGGGGGTCAAAGCGATCGTCATCGCTTGCAACACCGCCTCGGCACTGGCGCTCTCGAGTCTCTCGACACCGGTGCCGCATTGGGGCGTCGTCGAGCCCGGCGCCGAGCGGGCGGCGGCGGTAGCCGGGCTGACGGTTGGTGTCCTGGGCACCGAATCCACGATTCTCTCCGAGGCCTACCAGAAAGCCATTCTGAGGCACCGGCCCGAGCTCGAGGTGATCGGTCAGGCGTGCCCTCTGTTCGTCGAGTTGGTCGAGGAAGGATGGCTGGACGACGACCCGATCACGCGCCAGGTAGCGGAACGCTATGTGCAGCCCCTCCTCGAGCATAACGTCGACACTGTGGTTCTAGGCTGTACGCACTATCCTCTGCTCAAGCCGCTCTTGCGAGACCTGTTCGGAGGGCAGGTCGAGCTGGTCGACTCGGCGGAGGTCGCCGCCGAAGCCGTGGCCGAAGCATTTCCGCCGGCGGCCGACGCGGGCTCGGAGGCACCGGCGGGCGACCGCTTCGTGGTGACCGACGCCGCTCAGCGATTCGAGCGAATCGCGCATCGCATCCTCGAGGGCGACTGGGGCACGCTCGAGCACATCGACCTGTAGACTCACGCGATGCCCGACCAAGACCGAGCGCCCCTCAGAGCCCACGGGCGGGCCGACGACGCCTTGCGGCCGGTCGAAATCGAGCTCGGCACCATGAAGTTCGCCGACGGCTCGGCCTCGATCCGCACCGGCGACACCCACGTCCTGGTGGCCGCGACTCTAGAAAAGCGCGTGCCCCCGTTTCTCGAAGGCAGCGGCAGCGGCTGGATTACCGCCGAGTACGCCATGCTGCCCCGGTCGACAACGCGGCGATCGCAACGCGAGGTCAAGCGAGGACGCCAGTCGGGACGCAGTGCCGAGATTCAGCGCTTGGTCGGTCGCAGCCTGCGGGCGGCCTTCGATCTCAAAGCCTTGAACGAGATGACCCTAATCCTGGATTGCGACGTCATCCAGGCCGACGGCGGTACCAGGACCGCCTCGATCACCGGGGCCTATGTCGCCGCGGTCCATGCCCTCGGCGAAGCGTTCCTGCGTGGAGATCTCAAACGCTGGCCGGTTCTCGAACATTTGGCGGCGACCTCGGTGGGGATCGTCTCGAGTCGACTTCTCCTCGACCTCGATGCCGGCGAGGATCAGGGGGCCGAGGTCGACATGAACGTGGTCGGCACCGGCACCGGCGGCCTGGTGGAGGTTCAGGGCACCGGAGAGCGCGGCGCGTTCTCACGCGATGAGTTCGATCGCCTGGTGGATCTCGCCACCAACGGAATTCGCCGGCTGGTCGAGCACCAACAGAAGGCGCTGGCTCCGATCCTCGAGCAGGTCGAAGCGCTGCGCTCGAAGGGCGCACGCCGCGAAGCCCCGCCCAAAGACGAGAAGGAAATCTGGGGCAAGCCGTAGCGCGCGTTAAAGGACCGTGCCGCTGACGTCGACCTCGACCACCGGGCGGCGCTTGCTCGAGGTCGTGATCTGGACCTTGCCCTGGAAAGGCCCTTTGGCCATTCCCGGAGTCAAGGTGAGAACCACCTTGTAGACCTTGCCCTCTTCGACTTCCTCGAAGGAGGCGTTCAAGCCGGCGATGTCCGCGCTCACGGCCTGGAGCGCGATCGCCGCGCCAGTCTGGTTGCGGACCTCGAGCGTTGTCGTAAACGGCGCTTCCAGCCGGTGGCTCCCCAGCTCCGCAACCCGCGGGGTGACGCTCACCACCGGACGTACGAAGCCCGAGACCGGGATCTTGATGATCCGGCGCTTCGGATGATTCGTTTCGACCTCGACGAAGTCGGCCAGCGGACCGATCGGCGCGCGGTTCCGGTCGATTGACAGATTGACCTGCCACTCGCCCTTCTCTTCGGTGGGCGCAAAGGACACTTTGACGAACGGGTACGGCGAGCGAACGGAGCGCACGACCAGCTCCGGACCGTCCAGGGTTCTCAGCGTCTGGCTGCTCGACTCGGTTCCCGGACCCTCGATCACGATGAACCGGGCATATCCGGGCTCCACCTCCACCTGAGGTTGAATGACGGCTTTGATCACCAGCGTGATCTTCGGGTTGTCGGCGTCACTCGTGAAGACCGAGACCGATTTCGCGATCGGGCCGGTGAAGTTGTCGGTCTTGACGACCGCGGCGATCCGGCCCGAGTCCCCGGCCGCGATCGAGCTCGGGTAGTCGGCTACCGTGCACCCGCACGACGGCTTGACCTCTCGCACCGCCAGCGCCTCGTCGCCCTGATTCTCGAGGACGAAGCTGTGCTCGATCCTGGTGCCCTGGGCCACGTTGCCGACGTCGATGATGGACTCCTGGACGACCGCCCGTGCCGCCGCGAGTGCGGGCGAGGCGCCACCGACCAGGAGCAAGGAGAGGATAAGGATCCACGATGTAGAGATTGGATTGCGCACGATGTCCTCCTGCGGGCTTGGCGCCGCCGCCGGCAGCGCCGGCTGCAATGCTATATTGCCGCGGCACCGACTCGCAAAGACACGGTGCAGACACCGCTCACGTGCCCGCCGAATCGGACATTCTCGAGCCGCTCGACATCTACCTGATCGCCATCGGCGGTACGGGCATGGCGCCACTCGCCTGTCTTCTGAAACAGGCCGGTCACCGAGTCCGCGGCGCCGATGGACCCCTGTATCCACCGATGAGCACTTTGCTCGACGCCAATGGCATAGAACCCCTGGTCGGCTACGAGTCGTCTCATCTCGAGGACCGACCCGATCTCATCATCGTGGGCAACGCGATCCCCAGAACCAACCCCGAGGCCGAAGCCGCCGAAGCCAGCGGAGTCGAGCGAATCTCGATGCCGGAGGCTCTCTACCGATTCTTTCTCGCAGAGCGCAGGCCGCTCGTCGTGGCCGGCACCCACGGCAAGACCACGACGAGTGCGCTGGCGGCCTGGGTCTGGCGAGCCGCCGGGCGTGCTCCCGGCTTTCTGATAGGCGGCATCCCGCGGAACTTCGAGCACAGCTTCGAGCGCGGAACCGGTGAGCGATTCATCGTCGAGGGCGACGAGTACAACGCCGCCTACTTCGACCGGGGACCGAAATTCTTCCACTACCATCCGGACGCCTTGATCCTCACCAGCGTCGAGTATGACCACGCCGATCTCTACCCGACTCCGGTGGTGCTCGACGAGACCTATCGCAAGCTGGTGCGGGACATGCCCGAGTCGGGATTGCTTCTGGCATACGGAGACTCGGAAGCCGTCCGCTCGGTCGCCGGCGAAGCCCGATGCCGAACCCTCTTTTACGGCCTCGAAGCCGGCAACGACCTCAGCCCCGAGAACGGATGGCAAAACAGCGGGCAGGGGCTCGATTTCGAGGTGCGCGAAAGGCGAGGAGATCCGGTCCCGATTCGGCTCCCGCTTTCCGGCCGCCATAACCTGTTGAACGCGCTCGCGGTCTTCGGCGCGGCTCGCGAGGACGGTATCCCGGGAGAGACGATCGCGGCGGCCCTGGGTGCCTTCAAGGGCGTCAAACGCCGGCAAGAGATCGTGGGGACCGCGCGGGACGTGATCGTGATCGACGACTTCGCACACCATCCAACCGCCGTCCGGCTAACGTTGGAGGGACTCAGGAAACGCTACCCTGAGCGGCGAATCGTCGTCGCCCTCGAGCCCCGGTCGCTGACCGCCTCGCGGAACCTGTTCTTCGACGAGTACGTCGCGGCGCTGGAGGCTGCCGATCGCGTGTGGCTGGCGCCGGCCTTTCACGCCGAGAGATTCGAGAAGGCCGAGCGGCTCGACACCTCCGAGCTCGCCCGGACGCTGCGCCGCCGCGGCACTCCGGCCGCCGCCTGTGGCTCGATCGCCGGCCTTGAAAGCCAGGCGCTCGAGAGCTTGGCTCCGGGCGACCTCCTTGTGACCATGTCTTCGGGGAGCTTCGGCGGCCTTCCCCACCGGATCGCCGAACATCTGGCGGCCAATGAGGATTAGCACGACGATCGCGCCTAAGTTCGTCCGTTACAGGCACTTCGGTTGTTGGGGTACAGCCTGTCTGCTAGTATTCGCCGATCTTTCGGGATCGCCGCACCCCACTTTCTCCCAATGAATTACCCCGGCAACGAGACCCTTGCGGAGGAGATTCGCGGGCGCATCCTCAACACCTTTCGCCAGACCCTCGATCTGGCCGAGAAAGGCGATCTGCGCGAAGCCCAGCTCGGTTGCGACTTCGTGCTGCGGCTGGATCCGATGTTTGGACCGGCCCGCACACTCACCACACGGCTCGAAGGCGGCGACGAGGCCGTCCCGGTAGCCGATCTGCGCGAATCGATAGGCGGAGGCAGCGCTGAAGCCGGGCCTCCGCCTGCAGATGTCGGCGCAAGCGAGAGCGCGCCGGAGCCGGCCCCGGAGGTACCCTCGGAAGGCAGCCCCGGCCCGGACGAGCCGGTTGTGGAGCTCGACCTGGACGCCGCGCCGGATTCTCTCGACACAGCCCTCGATCTGGGCTCGATCGACGCAGCGCCTCCCGCCGCCGCACCGGAGATGCCGTCTCCCGCGAGCTCACCCCCCGGCGCGGAAGCCGGTTCCGGCGCCACCGAGCCGGTGGCCGCTCTCGACGACGAGAGTGAGCAGCGAGTCGGAGACCTCCTCGAAGAAGGTCAAGCGGCCTTCGAGCGCGCCGAGTATCAGTCGGCGATCGACGCCTGGTCGAGGATCTTTCTGATCGACATCGACCATCCGGAAGCCAACCGGCGTATCGATCTGGCCCGCAAGCTCAAGGCAGAGGTCGAGCGCAAGCTCGAAGAGACCTACCACGACGCGGTCAGCAAGGTAGAAGCAGGCCAGCTCGACGAGGCCCGCAAGGGATTCTCCTCGGTTCTCGAGATGATGCCCGGTCACGTCGCCGCCCAGGAGTACCTGGCCCGTCTCGACGCTCCGGACTTCGCGGTCCCGGAGCCACCGCCCGCGCCGCCTCCATCGCCTGCGGCTGCGAACGGCGCTCCCGAAGATTCCGTCGAGATTCCCGCTCCGCCGCCCGACGAGGCCAGCGACATCCTCGACGCCGAAGTCATGACGCCGCCGGAGGCAACGCCAGCTGGCCCCGCCCCGTCGATCGGCGGCGTTGGCAAGGCGGCCAAACCGCAGCGCTCGTCGAATCAGACCTTCAAGATCATAGGCGCGGCGGCACTCGTCCTGGTTGCGGCCGTCAGCTTCTTGCTCTACAAGAACTGGTCGACGATCTTCCCGAACGCGGCAGATCAGACCCAACCGGTGCGGCTCGATCCGATCACGCGAGCCAAGCGCACCTACGCCGATGCCGGCGCGGCCATCGCGATTGCGCAGTTGCGCCGCCTGTCGCCCGGCCATCCACAGTACGCCGAAGCTCAGTCACTGGTCGCGCAGTGGGAGGCGGCCCTGGACGCGGCGAACCCGAACAAAATCGAGCCCGAGCCGGAAGCACTGGCGGCGCGCGACGAGTTCGTCGCAGAGGCCCGAGTCGCTTTCGCCGAAGCCAGGTATCTGAACGTCGCAGAGCTTCTGGACGAAGGCGCCTCGCACGCCGAGCTCGACGAACCGGCTAGCGACATGCTCGATGAGGCCAAACAACAGCTGGCTCCGATGCAATCTGAGATTGCGATGTTTCGCGAAGGCGAATGGGAGCTGGCCCTGCGCAATCTGTGGCGAATGTGGGAAGGCGGATCGAACACGCCGGACGTCCGACGTCTGATGGTCGACTCGTACTTCAACCTCGGCGTTCGCGACCTGCAGAGGAACGATCCCGAGGCTGCGATCAACAACTTCCGGGAGGCGGGTGACCTCGCCATCGACGACGCCGAGCTGGCTCGCCTGATCGAGTTCGCGGAGACCTACCAGACGCGATCTCAGGATCTCCTCTACCGAATCTTCGTCAAATACCTGCCGTTCCGTTGACATGAAGAGATCGGCGCCAGGGGACGCGGACGATCCGCTCTTCGACCTGCCGATCGATCCGGAGCAGGCGGCGGCCGGGAGCGCGTCCGTGCCGGAAGTTCAAGAGCAGCTACCGCTCGAGCCCGCCCTGGCTCAGCCTCCCGACACACCCGGCGCCGAAACCGTGGTGGCGGTGGAAGAGCAGCCACCCGACCCGCACCGGGCACTCTACGGACAGCGCTGGGCGGCGGGCATCCTGGATCTCGCGGCCCATGTGACGGTTCTGGCGGCAGCGGTCGCCGGCAGCTGGTTGCTGGGAGCGCAGCTAGGCAGCTCTTCGTTTCTCCCGCTGGCGATCTTTACGGCCGCCTTCTCCTTCGTCTACCACGTCGTGCCATTGACCTTCTGGGGCCGCACCCCAGGAATGGCGGCAACCGGGCTGAACGCGCGGGCCTCCGACGGCGGGCCCCTGACGATCAGTCAGTCGGTCCAGCGCTGGCTCGGCTCGATCTTCAACGTCGCCAGTCTCGGCTCCGCCTTTCTGGTCAGCCGAAAACGCTCTCTGGCGGACCTCTTCAGCCGGTCGACGGTGACTTCAAGTCGTTGACCGCGCCCGAAGAAGCGCGACAGCAACCGCCAGATTTGCCACCGCGGTCGTGACCGCGAATACCGTCAGGCTGTCCAGCCACGGAAGCAGCGAGATCACGCCACCGAGTTGATATATGAGGCCGCTCCGCCGGAGCGCGTTCGAGGCCAGTCCGCCCACTGCATAGAACGAATGGCCGATCAGAAGAAGCCAGATTCCCGGTATGTAGCGAAAGGCGCCGTTGACGACCACCACGACCGTCAAGGCGATGGCGATCAGCGACAGATTCCCCTGGGCCCGGAACACCCAACCAGAGATCTCCGAGCGCGCGGCCTTCTTACGGGCGCCACGCATGGCCAGCCCTTCGACCGCGCCCCCGATCAGAATCGCCACCGACCACATGAACAGGACCGCCATCGATCCGGCACCCACGGCCGCAGCCACATGCGGAGTCAACAAGGCCGTGCCCGGCAGGATGATCGCCCACGCCAGCCAAGGTACCGGCGACCGCAGATAGCCGGAGCTCGCCTCGGCGAACTGCGACTTGACCTTGTCGAGATCCGAAGCTTCGGCCGAAAGCAGTTTCCGAGGGCGAAGAGGATCGTACTCGGAGGGCACTTGCCGCCCGGCCTCCTAGCCGGTTCCCAGAACGCGCAGTTGGGCTCGCGCCCTCTGGATCGTCTTCTCGCGCTCCTCCATGGAGGCCACGTCGTGGGTCTCCATGGCGCGCGCCTCTTCGAGCAGCTTCTCGACCTCGGCAGGGTCGATCTCCTCGGCCCGTCGCGCGTCTTCGGTCAGCACGGTCAGCTCGTTGTCGGCCATCTCGGCGAAACCACCGTCGATGTAGAACGCCTGCATCTCGCCCTCGGTCTCGACGCGGAGTTTGCCTATCGCCAGCCTGCACACGAGCGGAGCGCGACTTCTGAGAAGACCGATCTCGCCGTCATGCGCGGGTAACGCCACGAAGCGCGCTTCGCATTCGAGCACGACTTTCTCCGGCGTTACCACCGAGCAACTGAAGGTCTTCGAATCGGACATTTCTTACCCAGGACCGCCTATTAGCGGGTTTCCGAGGACGCCGAAGATGCCTGGGGATGCAAGGCTTGCGACCGAGGCTTCCGCAGGCGTACTCGAGGTACGTCGAGGAAGCCGAGGGAGTGGAACGCAGCAGATCCAGGCATATTCGGCGCCTTAGCCCTTCTTCGCAAGCTCGTCCGCCCGTGCCGCGGCGTCCTCGATCGTGCCCACGTACATGAACGCCTGATCCGGAAGATGATCCCACTTGCCGTCGCACAGCTCTTCGAAAGAGCGGATCGTATCTTCGCGCGAGACATTGGCACCTGGGATGCCGATGAACTGCTCGGCGACGAAGAACGCCTGCGAAAGAAAGCGCTCCATCTTGCGCGCCCGGCGGACGATCAGTTTGTCATCCTCGGACAGCTCATCGACGCCCAGAATCGCAATGATGTCCTGGAGGTCCTTGTAGCGCTGGAGAATCTGCTGCACCCGACGTGCGACGCGATAGTGACGCTCACCGAGGAACTCGGGTGCCACGATGCGGCTCGATGACGCCAGCGGGTCGACCGCGGGGTAGATGCCCTTCTCGGCGATCGAGCGCTCGAGGTTCACAGTCGAGTCCAGGTGAGTGAACGCGGTTGCCGGCGCCGGATCGGTATAGTCATCGGCCGGGACGTAGATCGCCTGAATCGAGGTCACAGCACCGTGCTTGGTCGAAGTGATCCGCTCTTGAAGCTCGCCCATCTCGGTGCCGAGTGTCGGCTGGTAGCCGACCGCCGAGGGCATGCGGCCGAGTAGGGCCGAGACCTCGGAGCCAGCCTGAGAAAAGCGGAAGATGTTGTCGATGAAGAGCAGCGTGTCGACACCGGTCTGATCGCGAAAGTGCTCGGCCATGGTCAGAGCCGAGAGCGCGACTCGCAGTCGCGCGCCGGGCGGCTCGTTCATCTGACCGAAGACCATGACCGTCTGGTCGATGACGCTCTTGCCTGTGTCGCCGATCTGAGCCTCCTGCATCTCCATCCAGAGGTCATTGCCCTCGCGAGTGCGCTCGCCGACACCGGCGAAGCACGAGTAGCCGCTGTGGAAGCGGGCCAGGCGAGCAATCAGCTCCTGGATGATGACGGTCTTGCCGACACCGGCGCCGCCGAACAGACCCGCCTTGCCGCCACGGACCAGGGGGCACAAGAGGTCCATGACCTTGATGCCGGTTTCGAAGAGCTCGGTCTTCGAAGACAGGTCCTCGAGCTCCGGGGGCTCGCGGTGAATCGGCAGTCGCTCGTTGATCTCGATCGAACCGCGATCGTCGATCGGATCGCCGACTAGGTTGAACACGCGGCCCAGAGTCTCTTCCCCCACCGGCACCGTGATCGGGCTCCCGGTATCGAGGATCTTGGTGCCACGCTGGACGCCGTCGGTCGAGTCGAGCGCCACCGCACGAATCCGGCCGCCGCCGAGATGCTGGGCCACCTCGCACCAAAGCGTCTCGCTGTCCTCGTCGCCCATCACCGAACGGGTCACGTCGAGGCGCAACGCGTTGTATATCTCCGGGAGGTTCTCCTCCGGAAACCGGGCATCGAGGACCGACCCGATGACCTGCGTGACTTCTCCGTAATTACCTTCCGTCATAGTTAAGCTACCTCTAACTTGTATAGGTCAGGCGAGAGCGTTGGCTCCACCGACAATGTCCAGAAGCTCCATCGTGATTTGCGTTTGCCGCGCTCGGTTGTACTGCTGGGTCAGGTTCTTGATCATGTCGCCCGCCGCGTCGGTTGCGGCCTTCATCGCCACCATGCGGGCTATCTGCTCGCTCACCGCGGCATCCATGAAAGTCTGAAAGAAACTCACCCGCACGGTCGCCGGCAGTAGCTCGGCGAGAATCTCGGACGGCTCCGGCGAGAACTCGTAATCGACCTCGTGAGTCGGGGCCGCGGTAGCGGATTCGGCAGGAGTCGCCGAGGCGCTCCGGTCGAGCGGCAGGACGCGGTCGATCGTCGGGACCTGTCGACCGGCGGAGACGAACTTCATGTAGGCGATCGAGACCGAGTCGATCTCGCCCTCGGTGAACCGGTTCATCAGCTCGTTGGCCAGTGGCTCGACTTCCTCGAAGCGAGGCGAGTCGGAGATATCGGTGATCTCGCGCTCGACTGCTTGTCCGACGAACCGCAGATACGCCGCGCCCTTCTTGCCCACCACATGGACCTCGGTCTCGCTGTCGTCGGCTCCAGCCTCCGCGAGATGCTGCAAGGCCATCCGCAGCACATTGGCGTTGTAGCCGCCACACAGCCCACGGTTGCTGGAAAGAACCAGCAGAGCGTGACGCTTCTCCTCGACCGGAGTCTGCATCAGCGGATGGTCGTGCCCACTTGCGGCCCGGGCGAGCTTCTCGACGAGCTCCGCCAGCTTGTCGGTGTACGGCCGGCCGGCTACGGCCGCGCTGTGAACCGACTGAAAACGTGCGGTCGCAATCAACTGCATCGTCCGCGTGATCTTGCGGATGTTCCGCGCCGCTTTGCGACGCTTGACCAGTACTCTGCGGTTCGCCATCTTCTTGGAGGCTCTCCAGCGCTTTCGACTTCGGCTAGCTCGTGAACTGGGTCTTGAAGTTGGCCATGATCTCGGTGATCGACTCGCCGAGCTCATCGGAGATGACGTTGGTCGCGGCAAGCTCCTCGACCGCCTCCGGGAATTCGTTGCGGATGTGCTTGAGAAGCTCGGTCTCGAATTCGCTGACTTTCGAAATCGGAAGATCGTCCAGAAGGCCCTTCGAGCCAGCGTAGATCGACAGAACCTGATCCTCGACCGCGAATGGCTGATACTGCGGCTGCTTCAGGAGCTCGACCATGCGCTCGCCGCGATCCAGCTGGCGTTGGGTGGCGTCGTCGAGCTCGGTGCCGAGCTGGGCGAACGCCTCGAGCTCGCGAAAGGATGCGAGATCCAGCCGCAACGTCGAGGCAATCTTCTTCATCGCTTTGATCTGGGCGTTACCCCCGACTCGCGAAACCGAGATACCGACATTGACCGCCGGGCGTACGCCGGCGAAAAACAGGTCGGGCTCGAGGTAGATCTGGCCGTCCGTGATCGAGATCACGTTGGTCGGGATGTAGGCCGAGACCTCGCCCTCGAGAGTCTCGATGATCGGCAGAGCGGTCATCGAACCCCCGCTGTCGGGAAACCGGTGGATGCGCAGGTCGTCCGCGTCGTCCAGGCTCTCGAGCCAGGCCTCGGCGCGTTTCAGGCCCTCGCTGCGGTGGTAGATACCCGCGGCCTCGTCCGGCCTCTGGTCATCAGGAGCGTCGAGTCCGTGAGGGTGCACCCGCGCTACTGAACGGTCGTTGGTGTCTTCGGGAGTGTCCTTTGGAACGATCGCGTACTCGTTGCGGAGCTTCACAGCACGCTCGAGGAGGCGTGAGTGCAAGTAGAAGACGTCGCCGGGGTAGGCCTCGCGGCCGGGAGGCCGGCGCAGCAGCAGAGACAGCTGCCGGTAGGCCTGAGCCTGCTTCGAGAGATCGTCATAGACGACCAGGGTGTGCTTCCCCTCGCCGTACATGAAGTGTTCTGCCATGGCGGCGCCCGCATACGGAGCGATGTACTGCAGCGGAGCCGGGTCCGAGGACGAAGCCGAAACCACGATGGTGTAGTCCATCGCGCCGTGCTCCTGCAGTTTGTCGACCACGCCCACGACCGTCGACTCCTTCAAGCCCACCGCCACGTAGATGCAGATGACGTCGCCACCCTTTTGGTTGAGAATCGTGTCGAGGGCGATCGCGGTCTTACCGGTCTTGCGATCGCCGATGATGAGCTCGCGCTGGCCGCGGCCGATCGGAATCATCGCGTCGACCGCCTTGATGCCGGTCTGGAGCGGCTCGTCGACACCCTGGCGGCCGGCGATGCCCGGCGCTTTGTACTCGAGCGGGCGACGATGAGGGGTTTCGATCACGCCCTTTCCGTCGAGCGGACGGCCGAGCGGATCGACCACGCGGCCGATCAGGGCCTCGCCGCAGGGAATACTGAGCAGGTTGCCAGTCCTGCGGACCTCGTCGCCTTCCTTGATGTCGAGGTAATCGCCGAAGATAACGACACCGACGGAGCTCTCTTCCAGGTTGAAGACCTGGCCGAACTGGCCGTTCGAAAACTCGAGCTGCTCGCCGGCCATGGCGTTGGACAGGCCATAGACCCGGGCGATGCCGTCGCCGATCTCGAGCACGCGTCCGACTTCATTGAGGTCGACCGCGCTTTGATAGTTCTGGATCTCTTCGGCCAGCACCGAGGCGATCTCGTCCACGTTGAACTTCATCTTGATCTCTCCACTACTGCGTTCCGCCTCGAGCCCTACCCGTCGGCTGAAGCCAGGTCATGAATCTGCTCGGAAGCACGCTCGAATAGTCGCGACTTCATGATGTCGAGCTCGCGTGAAATGCTCCGGTTGAGCTTGCGATCACCGGCTCGGAACACCATGCCGCCGATGATCTCCGGGTCGACGATCTCGACCAGACGAACCGCCCCCCCGGTCCATTTCGAGGCGACCTCCTGGACGCGCTTGCGCTGACCTTCAGTCAGGGCCTCGGCGCTGGTGACGTCCACCTCGGTGATGCCGTTGCGCTCCTCGTACTCCTGGCGGTAGCCCTCGACAAAGGCCCTGAGGAGCTCCAGGCGGCCCTTGTTGTTCATCACCTGGAGCGAGTTGACGACCAGGTCGCTGGCCTTGCCACGAAGCGCTTTCTCCAGCAAGTCGCGCCTCACGTCGGCGTCCACCAGGGGTGATGACAGCGCGTGCTCGAAGCTCACGTCGCGATCTAGAAGAGAGGTGACGCCCTCGAGCTCCTCTAGCACGGCCTCGGCGGTTCCGGCCTCTTCGGCCAGATCCAGCGTCGCACCGGCATATAGGCGCGCCACCGCCTGCTCGCGTTCGTCGAATCCCGTGGACATCATCGACTCTTAGTTGGTGTCGGCCTGCTCGAGCTCGTCGAGCGATCGAGCCACGAGCGCCTCGCGCTCCGTGGCGGACAGCTCCTTCTGTAGAATCCGAGAGGCGATATCGGTCGCCAGCTCTGCGCTCGAGGTATAGAGAGCTTTGATCGCCGTTTGCTTGGCGAGATCGATCTCGCGCTTGGCCCGGTCGAGTATCCTCTGAGACTCTTCGCGAGCCTCTTCTTCTATGCGCGCCTTGACCACCTCGGCGTCGCGCCGCCCTTCCTCCACGATTGCCGTTGCCTCGGAGCGAGCTTCGTCGAGCTTGGCGGAGTACTGCTCGAGCCGCACTTCGGCGTCTTCACGATCCTTCTTGGCTTCGGCCAGCGAATCGTGAATGAACTGCTCGCGCTGCTGCAAACCTTCGAGGAGCGGCCCCCAGGCGTACTTGCCGAGAATGAACAGAACGACGCCGAAGATGATCAGCGTCCAGACGGCGTTGCCCAGGTTGCCGGAGAAGATGTTCTCGTCGCCGCCGGCTGCGGCAAACGCCGGAGTGGCCGCACCGGCGGCAAGAACCGCCAGCGCAAACAGCCACTTCTTCATAGGGGTTTGGCCTGCACCGCCAACATGGTGATGATCAAGGCGAAGAATCCGGCGCCTTCGATCAGGGCCGCGGTCAGAATCATCGGCGTAAAGATCTTGTCGGCGACCTCGGGCTGACGAGCCATCGACTCGACCGCGCTGCCACCGATGCGTCCGATGCCGGCCGCGAGACCCATGATCACCAGGCCCGCGCCGATCGCGCCGCCCAGTTTGGCCGCACCAAACGTAGTCAACAAGGAGCCGCCCTCGGCCGCGCCCTCGGCCGCCATCGCCGGAGCCGCCGGAACCATCATCACTGCCAGTCCCATCACGATCAGGGCCAGGGCAAACTTCGAACTTCGCTTCTGCATTGTGTCTCTCCAGTCTTCCGTCGAGCGGGAATCGACGGTGATTCGGCTCGCCATCGCAGTCACGCCTTGCGACCCTTTGTCCCGCGACTCGGGCATGGCGAATGAAACCGATTTAGTGTGCTGTAGCTTCCTCGTGGTCGTCGTGATGAAAGACGACCGACATCCCAATGAACAGAGTCGTCAGGAAGGTAAAGATGAATGCCTGCAAAAAGGCGACGAATAGCTCCAAGAGGCTGATCGCGGCGCTGCCCAGAACCGACGGCACCGCAACGCCGAAGCCCATGCCCGCGCTGACCGAACCGGCGCTCAAGATGAAGCCGAGCAGGACCGCCAGAATCAGGTGACCTGCCAGCATATTGGCGAACAGCCGAACCGCCAGCGCGAAGGTCTTTGCCAGCAGGCCCGCGATCTCGACCGGGACCAGGATCGGCGCCATCCACCACGGGCCGGGGCAGAAGTGCTTCAAGTACTCGACCTTGCCGAGTCGCAGGCCGTTGATGACCATCATGGAAAGCGTCATCACCGCCAACGTTCCGGTGACCCAGATGTTGCCGGTCGCCGTGCCGCCGATGTGAACACCGAACGCCAGAGGTGTGATCACGCCGATCGGAAGCATGCCCAGTAAGTTCATCGCGAGCACGAAGAAGAAGAGCGACCAGACGTACTTGATGAACCGGTCGGTGTGCTCTCCCAGTGTCGGCTCGACCACCTCCTTGCGCAGATACTGGCAGATCACTTCGATCGCACCGGCGAATCCACGGATCACCATTCGATCAACGCCCTGCCCGCTCTTGCGCGAGCGATTGATCGCGAGCGGCAGGGCGACGCACAGAAGCGCACCCGCCAGGATGATCATGGCAATGTGGTCGCTGAAAAGCGTCACCACACCTTCGGGCGTCAGCAGCCCTACGTCCAGCTCCGTCTCGACGATCGGATGCTGAACGACGTGTTCGAGCGGATTCGTACCAGCCATGAGACCCGAAAAGTCGTTCGTCTGTCAGGGGAGAGTTCTAGGCCCGCGGCGCCCCGCGGTCGCCGGGATTATAGAGGCTTGTGACGGATTTCACAAGCTCCGAGAAGCAGTGAATACAAAGACCGTATCGACCACCAGAAGGAGCAGGTAGCTGGCTCCCAGCCAGATCAGAAACGGCTCCAGCGAAACCGCTCCCAGGACCACCGCCACGGCCGCGCCCAGCGCCACCGAGCCAAGTCGAACCAGCATGGAGGCCAGAAACCGCGTTGCGGCCGCCGGGCCGTCTTCGCGAGGCGATGGCGGTCCCCCAAGGACCAGAGGAAGAACGCCGACGACCGACCCGAAGAGCACTATGGCACAGGACCAGTAGACCGCCGCGACCGCTTCGGGGCCGTAGCGTCCGGGCAAAACAAGGCGGCCGGTCAGAGTCAGCAGAGCCGTGATCGCGACGGCTGCGGCCAAGAAACCCAAGAGACGCTTCATCCCTTCGGATCCCCCTGAGCCCCAACCTGGGATTGATCCGCGCCGCGCGACGCTGCCATTGCGGCACGGACGAAATTAAAGAGACCTCCCACGACTCCGATCGCGGCGCAGATCAGAACTCCCCAGGGCTCACTGTCATAGCGCCGATCGATCCACACGCCCAGGAATGTAAAGCCGGCCACGGCTGCCGCCAGCTCGAGCCCCATTCCGGCCATGCGCATCTGCCGGCGCCTCTTGCGCGGCGCGGTCACGGATAGACGATCCGGAGTCGCGATCCGGCACCGGACGGCGTGACCTCTGCCGACACCGTCTCGTCGCCTTTGGTCACCGTGAAATGCGATTCGTCACCGTTGACCTGCCATCCTTCGTCTACCAAGAGGGCCCGCCAGCCGGACGCCAACTGCTCGGACGCGGTCGAGGCTTCGAAAACCACGAAGCTCTGTCTGCTCTCGGTGGTGCCGGATTCGGCGACGGTAAGGCCAGCGGCAAGTGGCAAGTCCGCCGGGAAGCCCGCGGGAAGAACCCTCCCGGAATCCACCCAACGCGGGCCGCGCCGGTCGTCCTCGGTCGAAAGCTCGGCGTCGATCGCGCCGCCGATCTCTTCGGTTTCGAGAGGGACATCGTCGACACCCGGGCTTCTGGTGGGCGAGCAGGCGGAGGCCAGGAGCACGGCGACCGCGATCCAAGCCGCACAAGCGCGCCACCACGGCCACAGCGCCTGCGGCCGTTGCCTATTCCGAGAGTTCATCCTGAATCTTGGCGACGAGTCCTTCAAGAGACGCCGATCGCTCCCTCCACTTGGAAGGGCCGGGCTCTCTCTGCGCGACGGTTTCTACCACCGAA
Source organism: Thermoanaerobaculia bacterium (assembly GCA_046756565.1). GTDB lineage: Bacteria > Acidobacteriota > Thermoanaerobaculia > Multivoradales > JAHEKO01 > CALZIK01. The sequence continues at coordinate 18,563 of JBHHWO010000026.1, forward strand.
CGGCTCCGTCGGTATGCAGCGAGCGCCTCGTCCGGCTTTTCCATGACTCGATGGGTATCGCCGATGTTCGCGAGTGTGATCGACAGATCCCACCGCCAATCCAGATTCGAAGGGTCCTCCTTCGTGAGCCGCTCGGAAATCTCGAGGCTCTCGAGGTATGCCCTCAGCGCTCGCTCGGAGTCTCCCTGCAACTGATGGATGGTGCCCATCCGTTCCAGAGCCACCGACAGGTCCTTTTGCCAGTCGGCGTTGCCGGCATCGGCATCGACCAATCGCCTCGTGACCACGAGGCTGCGCCGGTAGTAGTCGTGGGCCAGATCGAAGTCGCCCTCGTGCTGATGAACGTCACCGATGTTTTCGAGCGCGACCGACAGATCTCGCTGCCAGCCGATGTTCTCCGGCTCTCCAGCAGCAAGGCTCTCTCGAATCGCCAGGCTCTTGACGTACGCCTCGCGGGCCGCCGGTAGGTCCTTGCGCTGCCAGAAGATCCCGGCGACGTTGTCGAGCGCCAACGAGAGGTCTCGCTTCCAAGCGGCATCGTCCGGACGGGCCTCGGCCACTCGCTCACATATCTCGAGGCTTCGCTGGAAGAGCCCGTAAGCGGCGTCCAAATCGCCCTCCTCCTGATGAATCCCACCCAGGCGGTCGAGCGCCGTCGAGAGAGCTCGCTGAACGGCCTCGCTGTCGGGATACATTGTGGATACCCGCTCGCGGAGCTTCAGGCTCCGCTCGTAGGCGTCCCGAGCCAGATCCACTCGACCCTGCGCGCTGTAGACGCCGCCCACCCCGTCCAGCGACCGAGCCAGGCCTCTCTGTGCTTCGATGCTCTGCGGATCCCGCACGAGCAGGCGCTCCGCGAGCTCGAGAGCCCGCTGGTGGAATCCGAAGGCGGCGGTGAGGTTGCCTCTCACCACCTGATGTGTACCGACCTCGTTCAGCTGCCGCACGACTCTGGGCGTCGCCCAGTCCTCTCCGGTGACGAAGCCGGTCGTCGCGAGAACGTGAGGGGCCAGGCGATCGTAGAGCCGGGCGGTTTCCGGATCGAGACCGAGATGGATCGGCAGCGCGGGCAGTGCGGCATCCAGCATCGCCAGTGAGGCTTCGATCCAGGTTCTCTGCTCGCCGGGACCCAGGCGTTCGCGGACCGCCGCCTGCACCGCCCGATGAACGAGAAGCGACTCACCATCGCGCTTCGCGAGCGCGAACTGCAGGAGCGGCGAGACGGCCTCATTGAACCTCTCCGGCGTGGCGCCGGCGGCCTTGAGATCGTTCGGTAAGCCGGCCGCTGTTCGCCGGATTATGTCCAGCGGGATCCGGTCGGGGCTCAAGAACGCACACAGTACGAGGAGCTCCGCCGAGACCGGATGGTCCTTCTCGAGCCGCGCGATCGAGCGCGTGGCGGCCGCGCGACCGGCTTCCTTGCCCAGGTCCTTGGCGAAGTCGGCGAGTCTCACGACACCTTCGCCTTTCGCTGCTCGATCAAAGCGGCCGCCTGCTCGAGATCCAGTGGCAGGTCGCCGTAGTAGTCGGCGATCTTGTCTGCCGACTCCGAATCGTCCTCACCGGTTCGCGCCAGAAGGTAGGCGACCGAGTCCCCTCGGCCCCACGGCCCCACCCCGACCACTTCCACCGAACCATCCCACCGGGCACTGCGGGACGTGGCTATGACATGGCCCTTACCTTCGGGCGGCAACAATCGCGCGAGCGCCTCCTGATTGGTGACGTTGTCGAGCAGAACGAGCCACTTTTCGTTCTTGGCCAGCCAGCGACGAACGGCCGCAAGCCTGGCGTGATGCTCGTCACTCTCCGCCTCGGGGAGCTTGAGCGTTTCCGCAAGGGCGGCGAAGTCCGCGAGCGCGGTATCGGTCTCCTCGGCGCGGATCCACGACACTAGGTCGTACCTCTTGCGGTTCCGGTGGGCGAACTCGACGGCGATCTCCGTTTTGCCAGTGCCTCGACCGCCGTAGAGTACGATCGGGGTTGCCTTCGCCAGGCCCGCTTCGATCGCCTCGAGCTCGTCCTCCCTTCCGGTGAAGAAACGGTTTCGACCCCGGGGAACCGTCCACAGGCGCGCCAGCTCGGCGGCGAGGTCCTTTAAGCCGCCAGCGCTCGGTGCCAGGGATCGGACGGTTTCGGTCACGCCTTCGGCCACGTTCTCGAGTGCCTCGTCGATGTTGTCCCACTTGGTGACCGGCTTGGCATTCCTGGGAACCACCTGCAGCTTGCGCTTTGCGATCTCAGACTCTTGCCAACGACAAGGCCGGACGATGACCGGGATAATCACCGCATGGCCCGCGTCTTTGCGATCGAGCGCTCGGGGCATCTCCCGGCCGGTAATGTAATCGGAGGCCAGGAAGTCCGAGCTCACCAGGAATAGAAACATTCTGGCGCTCTCGAGCTTCTCGGCGATGCTCTCTTCCCAGTCGTCACCGGCCCGGATCCCGCGATCGTGCCAATCGTCGATCAGCTCTGCCTGGCGAAGTGGAGCCAGATGCTTGCCTAGCTCGTCCCGGCACCACTCGTCCTCGTGGGCGTAGGACCAGAAGACCGGAACGGGTTGCGTGGCTTGGCTCATGAGAGAGACGCCCCGACCGACTCCATTCTAACGCCAGAGCGCTCGTTCGCGGGCCACCTGCTGGCAGATCGAGCCGTGCTAGCCTGCTCCGCATGTCGATTGGGTTCTGGTCCGCGACCGACTCTCGGCTCATCGGAGCCGCAGCCGCAGTCGCACTCTGGCTGGTTCTGCTCTTTACCGGCTGGGCACTGGGTGGCCTGGCCCACCTGCTACTCGTTGCCGCCCTGGTTCTCGTCCCATGGCGGGATCTGCCCGGGACCACTGCGCAGGTTGTCGATGGCCCGGACCAGGCTGTAGGTGAGAGCGGCGATCGCCAGCCCGAGTAGAAAGGCGTGCTCCGGGAAGAAGCCGCGCACGCGATAGAAGAACAGCGCCGCGATCACGCCGACCAGGGAGCACACAGCCACGCGGGTTCTGATGCTCATGATGCGTCTCCGGCGGCGACACTGAACTCGAGAGCTCCGATCTGCTCCGAGCTGATCTCGACCTGATCGCCGGCCGCCAGGGGCCCCACGCCGGCCGGCGTACCGGTCAGAATCAAGTCTCCGGGACGCAGGGTCATATAGCGCGAGGCGTAACTCACCAGCTCACCGAAACTCCAGATCAGATCCCGGGCTCGGCCCTCCTGCCTGGGCTCCCCATTGATACGAGTGACGAACTCGAGCCGCTCCCAGTCGGGATCCGTCTCGAGCCGAGGACCGACAGGGCAGAAGGTATCGATCGATTTTCCTCGAGTGAAGGTGCGGTCCTGCGTTTGGAGATCCCGCGCGGTGACGTCGCAGGCCAGGGTTACTCCAAGGACGCCGTTCAGAGCCGAGCCGGGATCGGCGCCGCGTAGCTCGTTGCCGATAACCAGCGCGAACTCGCCCTCGAAGTCGACCCGCCTGCTCTCACCGGGTAGCCGAACCACGCCTCCCGGTGCGAGCAGCGCCGATGGCGCCTTCAAGAACAGCAGGGGTTCCTCCGGAACCGGATTGTCGAGCTCGATCGCGTGCTCTCGATAGCTTCGACCAATCCCGATGATCTTGGATGGCAAGGCCGGCGCCGGTGCCAGAAACGTCAGGTAGCTGTCCACTTACCGGCTATCGTCGCACACCCGGCCGGCCTCTAGCGAACCGGCTCAGCGGACCAGTGCAGCGGACCGAGCTAGCGAACGAAACTGGACCCGCCAAGGTCCCGCCGCAGAAGCAGCCAGAGAAAAAACGGGCCGCCGACGATCGCGGTCAAAACGCCCACCGGCAGGTCCGCCGGCGCCAGCAGCCGCCGAGCGAGCAGATCGCACACCGCCAGAAACCCTCCGCCTGCGAGGAAAGCTGCGGGAAGAACACGTGCGTGCGCGTGACCAACTCCGCGGCGCACCCAGTGCGGAACGATCAGACCGACGAAGCCTATGGGACCGGTCACCGCAACCAGAGCGCCCACGATGAGAGAGACCACCGCGACGACCGAGACCCGCAGACGCCCAAGGTCGACCCCTCGGCTGGCCGCGAGCTCTTCGCCGGTCGCCAGCTGATCGAGGTCTCTTCTAAGCAGAAAAAGCGCCACCGCACCGAGTACGATCCAGGGAGCCACCCAGAAGACCTCCCGATAGCCGACTACGGCTAGGCCGCCCATCATCCAGCGGACCATCCGGAAGGTACGCGAGAAGTCGGCCAGGTACTGAACAAAAAGAATCAACGCCGAGGAGGTCAGAGCAACGGCGACCCCGGCCAGAAGCAGGGTCGCCGTGGATCGCCTGCGGGCAACTCCTATGACCACGGCGCTGGCCGCGACGGCGCCGCCGAAGCTGGCGGTGGCCACCACCGGCAGACCCGCGATGCCGCCGGGAGAGACCAGCTGCTGCGCAAGCACCGCGCCAAGGGCCGCTCCGCCGGCGACGCCGAGGGTGTAGGGCTCGGCCAGCGGATTTCCGAAGAGAGTCTGAAACGCGGCCCCGCACACTGCCAGCGCTCCCCCGGCGAAGAGCGCCAGAAGAAGCCGCGGCACCCGGAGTTGCCAGACGATCCGCGAAGCCACCGCGTCGCCTTCGGCCAGATCGCCGATTCCTACCTCGTGCGATCCGATCAAAGGGCCGACGACGATCACCGCGATCCAGATCGCGACCAGAGCCAGGCTGAAGCGAGCCGATGATGCCTGGCTCATTCTCGCGCGTTGGCCGGACTCGAGCCCGCCTCCAGCGGGGTTCCAAAGTCGACGGCCACGACCGAGACACCGGATGCGCCGGACTGCGGGAGATGAACGTGAAACGGAGCCTCGTAGACGCGCTCCAAGAGCGCGCTCTCGAGAACTTCACTGGTCGGACCCTCCGCTTCGACGCGACCCTCCTGTAGAACGATCACCCGATCGGCCAGGGCGTAGGCCAGGTTGAGGTCGTGGCTCGCGAACACCACTGTGCGCTCTTCACGCTCGGTCAACCGGCGCAGCAGATGGGCGATTCGCCGTTGATGGCCCGGATCGAGGTAGGTTGTGGGCTCGTCGAGGAGCAGGCACTCTGCCTCCTGCGCCAGAGCCGCGGCGATGTAGACGCCTTGCCGCTCTCCTCCCGAAAGCTCCGCCAGGGGCCGGTCCGACAGTTCGACCAGCCCGGTCGTCTCTAGAGCCGCGGTAACCGCTCGGAAGTCCGCATCGCCGTAGCCGAAGCCCCAGCGGGGCTGATGTGGGTACCGGCCAAGCAGCACGACGTCTCGGACCGGCAGCGGCACCCGGGCCGGCCGGACCTGAGGCACGTAGGCCAGCAACTTGGCCAGTTCGCGAGCGTGGTGCTTCGCGTAGGAGGTTCCGCTCAGAGCCAGTGAGCCCCGCGTCGGCTCGAGCACGTTCGCGAGCAAGCGCAAGAGCGTGGTCTTGCCCGCGCCATTGACTCCTACGATCGCGACGCTCTCCGCCTTGCCGATCTCGAGGTCTACGTCCGCCAGAATCGACCGGCCGCCCGCATCGAAACTCACCCGGCCCGAGATCAGGCTCATCCTGCGGCTCCGGATGAGGCGTCGATACAGGTCCGCAACGCGGCCTCGAGATCGCGGTAGAGCTGCGGCAGCCGGGGCCCCGGCAGCAGGACGTGGCTGCCGTCGACGATCGCGACGCACGGGGTTCGGTCTCCGGTGACCGTGCGCCAGTCCCGCCTCCAAGCCTCTACCGCCTCGGGAGCGACCGGCTCGGGCTGGAGCTCGAGCACCACTTCGGGCGCCCGGACGACGGCCTCCTCGAAGCCCAGGCGCGGGTAGAGAGCTTGCGAGCCCGCGGTCACGTTCGAAGCTCCCAGCCGCGACAGCAGCTCACCTAGAAACGTGGCCTCGCCGGCGGCATAGATCTCGGCGCCGCGTCCGGGCTGCCGCGCGACCGAGAGCAGAACGCTGACCTCGAGGCCGGGCTCTCGCGCTCGAAGCGCGCTCCGTATCTCCTCGATCAGCGGCTCGGCGCGGTCGACAATGCCTAGCCGGTTCGCGATCGTCTCCAGGGCCCTCTCGACATCCGCGATCGATTCGTGCGGCACGATCAGGACTTCGACGCCCAGGGTCTCGAGCGCTGCCGCCAGTTCGGCTTCGCTCGGCACCAGGATCGCCAGATCCGGCTCCAGAGCCGCGATGGTCTCGAACCGGGGATCGTAGAGGCCTCCGATCCGGGGCAGATCCTCGACCTGAGGCGGCCAATGAGCGTAGTTGCCGACTCCGACGATGCGATCACCGGCGCCGAGGGCGAACAGGCTCTCGACGACCGCCGGCGCCACCGCGATCACCCGCTGTGGAGTCTTGGCAACGGGCTGCGGCGTCGGCCCGCAACCTGTCACAGCCAGAGCCGCAACCAGCGGGACGGCTGTCGAGAAGAACCTCAATGACCGCACCTCATTGCCAACGAAACGAGATCCCTCCCACCAGGCTGCGGGGCGCGGCCGGAAAACCGAGCGCCTCCTCGTAGCGTTCGTCGAGGGCGTTCTCGAGCCGGGCGTGGGGACTCCATCGATCGAACCCGCGAAACTCGGCTGCCAGATCGAGCCGGAAGTAGTCGGGATTCAAGGCTCTGGAGAATGTCACCGGGTCGACGTCGGCCCGCTCGCCGACGTAGACCGCGGTCGCCGACCAGATCACTGCCGGACCGCGACCGGTCACCACGAGTGAGGCTCTCTCTTCCGGGCGCCGCAGAAGCGGCAGCCCCGTGGTCCGGTCTTCCGTCTCCTGAACCGTGGCAGTGCCTCGAATCGACGCGCCCGTCCGCTCGTAAGCGATACGCGCCTCGATACCGCGAGTCAGGGCACGGCCGACGTTGAGGTTGGTGAAGGTCGCGAAGTCGAAATCGATCAGGTTGATCAACCGGTTCTCGAATCCCACCAGCTCGAGCTGCCATCGATCCCCGCGGTGCTCGAATCCGGCTTCGAGGCTCTCGCTCTCCTCCGGCTCCAGGGCCGCATTGCCCGAGAACTGAAAGAACAGCTCACCCAGGGACGGGGCCCGGAAACCCTCGCCGTAGGAAGCCCGCAGGCTCGTATTTGCGCCCAGAGGGAGGAGAACGCCCAGCCTGGGTGTCAATCGGCCACCGTAGACGTCCGATTGGTCGTAGCGGGCCCCGGCGTCGAGAGTGAAGCTCTCGAAACGGCGCAGACCCTGAGCGAACACCGCCGTGGTCTCCTGACGGGCGCCGCGCAGATTGACCCCAAAAACCGACTCGTCGTCGACCTCGAGGCGCTCGGCTTCGGCTCCGAACGCCAGCCACGAGCCCTGCCGGAAGCGCCGCCCGGCCTGGGCTCGCACGCGCCGCGCGTCGGAGCGGGTATCCGAGGCGGTGAAGCCGAAGGCGTCGTCCGGGTCGCGGAAGGAAGACTCGAGGGTCACGGAAGAGATCTGGGCATCGAGCGACCATTTGTCGAGTCGCTTGGTATACGGCACCGCGATCTGCCTCTCCTGCCAGTCGATTCTCCGATTCGGGGAGAGCACGCCCGAAGACCTCGGAATCCCGACCTCGGACTCGTTGATCCGGGCCACCACGCCCAGAGTCGCGCTCGACCCGAGATTCCAGTCGAGCGACGCGACCAGCTCGCCGGCATCGTAGAAGTCGTTAATCTCGAGTCCGTCCCCCTCCCGTAGGTGACCCGCAAGGTCGAGCCGGACGCCGCCGAGATCGGCTCCGAAGCTGAGCGCGCCCCGCCGGTAGCCGCGCTCCCCCGCCTCGAGCCGGACCGCTCCACCGTTGTCCCGGGCGCTCAGGATCTGGACCGCGCCGCCCAGGGCGTCGCTTCCATGAAGCGCGCTGAATGGCCCGCGCACCACCTCGACCCGCTCGACGCCCTCGGTCGGCATGAAGGCCCAGTCGAAGCCCCCGAAGTACGGGTTGTTGAGCTCGACCCCGTTCCAGAGAACCAGCGTGTGATCGGATTCGGTTCCGCGGGAGAACAGCGAAATCGTCTTGCCAGCCGAGCCCGACCGCACGGTGTGAAGACCGGTAACGGTCTCCAGAAGCTCGGCAATCGTGGTGGCCTGGCGAGCTTCGATCTCCTCGCGATCGATGACCTCGATCGACGCCGGAAGCTCGCGCTCTTCGGTCGCTTCGAGGGCCGCGGTGACGACGAGTTGGTCTTGTATCACCGCGGCGGCTGCCGGGAAGGCCTGCGCTGCCGCCTGGGCCGGCGCGAGCCCCGCCAGCGCCGCCGCGGCGGCTAGAAAGCCGCGCGCGATGCCTCGGCCTACAAAGGTAAATGGGATGAGTCTGCGCACTGCCGTGTCTCCCTGGCCCCGGGGCCTCAGGAAAGAAGTTTGCGGCTCTCGAGCGCAGACGGCTCTCCCCACGCCCCGGGGGAATCGGCTTGCGTTTTGGCGCAAGCCGGGTCGTGTGTCGCGGCAGGTCTCCTGGCTCCCGGATCGACCTACTCCCGGACCTTCCCCCGGCTCGCAGCGCAGGCCGCGGCTCAGAGTGGCTCTTCCGGTTTCGTACCCGGCTACAGTGGCGGGGACCGCGTCGGCTTCGAACCGACTTCCCTTGAAGCGATCGCGTGACGCGATTCACTTCGACCCGAAACGGGTCACCACGGCACTTCTAGTTTTCAAAATCCGACCCGTGTCCGGGTCGACTTGCCAAGTCTACTACGCCTGACCGGACTAACGCCGATCGACCCTGCCGCCCTGCGTGGATCCGAGAGGCGGTGTCTGCTGGTTGATGAAACCGATCGGGATGCCCGTGCTCTCGCTGGGCTCCACGATCAACTCGTTGCCGTAGACCGGTGGCGGAGGCACGGTGTTCTGCTCGCGCATGAAGTTGATCAGCCGCGTGGTGGGATCCAGCTCCGCCTCGGCGTCGGCTTCCGATCCGGAGACTCCGGAGTTCGGCACCCAGCCCAGGGCAATCGTCTGGCTGTCGAGCACCGTTCCGAAACCTTTGGACTCGGTCTCGGATTCAACCGACGCAATGATGTCCTTGGGCAGAGAAATCCAGTTGCCGAACTCGGTCAGCAGGAGAACCTTGTTCTCGTCGGCGTCGCTTTGATCGGGCTGGTACCGGGTCTCGAAGGTTGTTCCCGAGATCAAGGTGACGATGAACGTCTCCGCCGCAACCGGAACTGCGAACAAAATCGTCAGGCAGGAAATCACTAGAAGTTTGCGCATCATCGGCCTCCGATTCCAAAAACCTCTTTGATCATAGCACTTGACGAAGCGAGGAGCTGTCCTTGCCGCCCTCGTCCAAATCGCCCAGTCGATCCATTTTGCGTCTCAGAACCTCGTTCTCGAACGCCACGCCCACCTGGGCTGCCGCCAGCTCGAGAATCTCGATCTCCTCGATCTCCCGGCTCAACCTGCCATTGTCAGTGTAGACCACCGAGTTGACCTGCTGGCTGCCGACCACCGGAAACAGCACGACCTGGCCGGTGCGCGGCTCGCCCACCCGCTTTCGAAACTCCTCCGGCAGGTCGGCGTCTGCAAACCGAAGCGAACGAGCCCGGCCCTCCGAGATCGCCTGCGACAGCGCGTTGCGCGAAGCCAGTGGAACTTCGAACCCATGAGTCGCCTGGGCCAGCGGCGTTCCATCGGGTGCGCTTCCGAACGCGCCCAGCGCCACCAGTCGCTCGCGACGGACCACGAACATCACCGCCCGCTCGACCGACTCCGAGATGACTTGCATGAGATTGAGAGCCACGGTCGCCGACAGGAGGCCGGAGCGCAGATCGGCCACCACCCGTCGCAGCTTGGCGAAGCCGGCATTGGCCTCGAACTGCTCGCTCACGATTCGAGCGCGCCCCCGCCGGCTGCGCAGAACGCTCGTCAGACACGAGCGGATGGCCGCTGCGTCGGCCGGCACCGCCGCTAGCGCTCCGGCTTCGTAGATCCTGGCCGTCGACGCCGCAGTCGCCGGGATCGCCAGGATCGACGCGTGGGCTCGGCCACGGCAGAAAGACTCCAGATCCGCGAACTCGATCGCGCCCTGGCGAAGATCGAGCAGCACCACCGGAGGCGTCTCTCCCGGAAGCGTCAGTCCCGAGTCCCAGAGCTTGACCTCGGCCAAGTTGACCTCCTGATCCGCAATCGTCTCTCGGAGTCGATCGATCAACTCGCCGTCGCTGGTCACGATCTGAAACCGAGGCTTTGAATCGTCCTCGACTGCGGTCTCTTCTCTCGAGGCGTCTGCCGCGTCAGCGTCGGCATCTTCGTCCTCGGCTGCAACCGGCACGAGCTCTTCTGTTTCGGCTTCGAAAATCTCCGGCTCCTGGGCCTCCGACACAGCGCGATCCCGGTTCTTCTCGTCGAAGATACGCAGCGCTTCGAGAACCACGATCTGGGTGTTGAGATTGATATCGGGAAGGATGTCTCCCGGATACACCGCGATGTCGTCCACCGGCCTAAGCTCGTCGAGCGCGAACTCGAACTCGCCGCTCGACCAGGTCACGAGATCGTAGACCGTGTGCTCGATCTGGTCGGCAAGGACATCACGGAGCTGATCCTTGGTCATGGCGCCCATGGTCACCAGGATCTTGCCCAGAGAGACTTTGGGCACTTTCCGATCCTGCCTCGCCAGGGCTTCCATGAGCACGGTTTCCTCGATCGCGCCGAGGCTGGTGAGCAGATCGCCGAGCCGCTTCGTTTCAGGAGTCCAGGCGCTGATGATCCGGCCGCGGTGAAACCCTACCTCTGCCTGGCTGGTGCCCGACTTGATCACCAGCGTGCCGGTGCGTCCGCCCAGGTGGATGAACTGCATGACGTCGGCCACCGAGACGTCAACAAGATTGCCCGAAATCGACATCGCCGTACGCGATCAAACGGTTCAGCGGACCAGCTTGACCAGGTTCTCCAAAGTCCTGAGCTTGCGATCGGTGGCCGAGTACATGCGCGCGGCGAGCAGAGCCGACGCCGCGTGCGCTGCGAGTAGATCGAGAAGATCCCGATCTTGTGGCTCGAAGGAGCCCTTGTGGTCGAATAGCTTGAGAACAACGACCGCGCCCACGATCGCGCCCTGGACGGTTAGCGGCACAACCGCCAGCGCCCCGGCGCCCGGCGTTCCGTCCATTCGCAGGACGCCGTCTTCCAGGGTCCGATCCACCACCGGATCGCCGCCGTGGTAGTGGGCTTCTGTGAACAGATCATCGTCCGGACCCAGACCGCCGGAGAGAGCGATCTCGCAGCGCCCCTTGTCGTCGTCTCGCATCAAGAGCACGAACTTCTGTGCTCCGACCAGATCGCGAGCGATCTCGGCAATCGTCGAGGTCACCTCTTCGACGTCGAGGGTCGCGTGAAGCTGGTAGGTGGCGACATAGAGGTTCATCAGCCGCCCACGCTGGTTCTCGGTGTCGACCAGCTTGGTGGCGAGCTCGTCCATGTCCTGCTCGGCAGCGGCCAGGTTCGCCTTGAGCCGATCGACCTGATCTCCGGCTTCCGCCTCGTCGCCGGTTGTTCTGGGCATACGGTCTTGGAGCTTGCCCAGCAGTTTGCCGGCACGTTCGAGCGTCACTTGAAGCTCGGCGACGACGGGATCCAGCTCCGGCTGCGTTGGCTCGGTCAATTGCTCACACCGCTCACGGTCAGCTTCGACACGATCTCCAGAATGCTCTCACTCTGGAACGGCTTGGTGATGTAGGCCGACGCGCCAAGCTCCATGGCGCGCTCGGTGTCCTCGTCCTTACCCTCAGTGGAAACGACCACTACCGGGATGGTCGAAAGAGCCTCGTCTTTCTTGACCTCGCGAAGAAACTCCAGCCCATTCATGCGGGGCATGTTGATGTCCAGCACGATGAGCTCCACATCTGCATGCTCGGCGAGTCTCTGGATTCCGTCGATGCCGTCTTCGGCGTGCACAAGCCGATGCGACCGAAGCATCACTTCGAACATCTTGTGGATCAGCTTGGAGTCGTCGATGATCAGAATCTTCTTGGGGTCCACAGTTCTACTTTCCTTTCGTCAGGACTTCGCGTTGAGCGGAATGAATCGTATCGAGCGGTACCGTTAAACGATGCGAAGGATTTCACAAGTAGACAAGCTGATTTAGCCGCGATCCAGGTGGGCCCGCTTGTGGCATTATGCATAGAATTATACGCCCTCGGTCTATCTAATCGCCATTGGCATGCCGTATCGGCGGCTGGGGAGTACGAAGCGATGGTCAATGAGGAACTCAGAGAGCTTCTTGACGACTTCCTGCTCGAAGCGGAAGAGCGGCTGACACGCATCGAAGTCTCGCTACTCACGGCCGTCGACGCCTCCGCGAAAGAGCGCCGGAGCTGCTTTCGAGAGGTTCGCCGCGAGCTTCATACGCTGAAGGGCAATTCCGGGATGATGGGCTTCACCGCCCTCCAAGCCCTCGCACACGAGCTCGAGGACCGGGTCGACCAACTCGATCCTGAGGATCCCGATCTGGCCCCGCTGTTCTCCGGGCTGGATCGCTTCAAACAAGACCTGGGCGACGCCGCCCAAGTGTCGCAGGCGCCCGCCGAAGCCGAGCCGGGCGCCGAGGCGCGGGCGCCGGCCCCGGTAATCGGCGAGCGCCGGACAGGCAGTACCCGAGTGCGGATCGACCATCTGGACCAACTCCTCGAAACCTCTACCCGGCTGGTCATAAGCCGGCACACGCTTCGAGATCGGATCGAGCACGGCGCGAGTCTCGAAGCAGACCGCGGAGACTTCGTCGCCGACAGCCTTCGCAACTGGCACGAGGCCGAAGAAGCGCAGAGGAAGTTGGATCGGGTGCTCGATCTACTCCAAGAGCAGATTCGAGATCTTCGGACGATTCCACTCAAGTCTGTCTTCTCCCGGCTCCAGCGCCTGGTGCACGATGAAGCCAAACGCAACGGCAAGGAAGTGCAGTTCCTGGATCGAGGAGGCAATACTCCGCTGGATACCTCCCTGTCCGAACTCGCCACCGATACGCTCGGTCACTTGATTCGAAACGCGATCGTCCACGGCCTCGAGAGTCCCGAGGAGCGCGAGCAGAGCGGCAAACCGCAGCTCGGCACGGTGCTGCTGGAAGCTTCGCTGCGCGCCGGCGACGTCGAGATCGAGGTTTTCGACGACGGCGCCGGGATCGATGAGAGCGCGTTGCGACGCGCAGCGCGGCGAGCGGGAGTAGACGAGATCGAGGCGACCGATCTCCACGCTCTCCTGTTTCACCCGGGGCTGACAACGCGCGAGAAAGCCGACCAGAGCGCAGGCCGCGGCATGGGATTGTCGGCGGTGTTGGCCGCGGTACACCAACACGGCGGCACTATAGAAGTCGACACGGCGATCGGAGTCGGCACCCGATTCTGCCTGCGCTTGCCTTTGACCGTCGCCGTGACCGACGCTCTTCTGGTGGGCTTGGGTGAGGAGCGCTTCGCCATCCCGATTACAGCGGTCCGCGATACCGGCAGCTCGAGGACTCTGGAGGAGGAATCGATCGATCTCAAGCAGTTCCTGGATCTACCGCTGGGCGGCAACCAGGCCGAGTTCTACGTGACCGTCGAAGCTGAAGGCCGGACCAGCAACCTGCGGGTAGACGATCTGGGCAAGATCGAGCGCATCGTGGTCAACCCGCTGGACGATCTCGTCGGTCATCCAAAGGGCATCGTCGGCTCGACCGTCCTCGGCGACGGCCGGGTGGTTCTCATTCTCGACCCGCCGCAACTCGCGGCCAGCGGTACCCAGGAATCGGGCGCTCAGACAGGGGGCCGCCGGTGAGCCGGGACGATCAGAGCTCCGGGGCTCCCGAGAGCATCCTCTCGTTCGCGGACCGGCTGAGGGCGGCCAGAGAAGTCCGGGAAGAGGTTCAGGAAACCTGGGAGCAGTGGGTGGTGTTCCGGGTCTCGACCCGGACGCTTGCACTTCCGGTGACCCACGTCAGGGAGATCCTGCGACTCCCCGAGCTCACCGGGGTCCCCAACGCTCCTCGGCCGGTGTCCGGTGTCATGAATCTCCGCGGCCACGTTTTACCGGTTGTCGACACTCATGCGCTTCTCGAGTTGCCCCAGACGATGGCCACGCCATCGAGCCGGGTTCTGGTGTTCCTGCTCGATGGCCGGGCAGTCGGACTGATCGTCGACGAAGCAAGCGGTCTCGAGAAGCTCCAGGTAGAGCTCTTCCAGACCCTGCCTGACTCCGAAGCCCTGTCTAGCCTCGCTCGCGCTAGCTACCCGCGTGACGAGACCGAGTCGATTACTCTCCTCGATCCGGCCAAGCTCTTCGCCGGCGAGGATCTGGCTTTCAAGTAGGTGGAGACAATCCATGTTTAGAAGAATGAGCATCCGCGCCCGAATCGTTTTTCTGCCCGCGATCGCGGGACTCGCCTTCCTGTTGATGTTCCTGCTGGTTCGCCAGAGCGGCCAGCACTACGCGCAGCTCATAGGCGAGATCGAAGACGGCTACTTTCCGGCTCTGAATCTGAGTCACGACCTGACCCAATTGATGAGCTCGATTCAGCTCTCATTCGACGAGGCAACGGTCTCGTTCAGCACGTCCTCGCTGGAACAGGCCGAGGCGTTGCGCAAAGAGTTTCTCGGAAAGGTGGCGACCGGTACGGCCAACCTGACCTTGGACACCGATCTCTTGGCCAGCGTTCGGCGTGAGTTTCAGACCTACTACGAAACCGGTCTCCAGGCCTCACTCGGTCTAATCCAGAATGGTGCGAGCGCCGAAAACCTGCCGCAACTCGAGGCTACTTCCAAGGCTTACTCGCGGGTGCAGACCCGCCTCGACCGGCTGAGCACCAACCAATCCCGCGAGCTCCATGCTGCACTGACCACAGCCCTGGCTCAGAGTCGCCAGGCAACCCTGCGTCTTCTCGGCATTCTTGCCGCCTCGTTGATCATTCTGTTCACGCTCTCATACTTCATCGTGCTGTCGGTCACCCGCCCGCTCGCGCGTGCGGTGCAAGCGGCGGACGACCTCGCCCTCGGAGACCTTCAAACCGACGTGACCGTCAGCTCACAGGATGAGGTCGGGCGCTTTATGGGCTCACTCCAGCAGACCGTGACCTACCTTCGGGACATGGCCGGCTCGGCCGACCGAATCGCTGCCGGCGATCTGTCGGTGCGCGTCGAGCCCCGTTCGGACAGGGACACCTTTGGCAAGGCCTTCAAGACGATGAGCGGCAATCTTCAGCAGATGATCGGCAATCTCAAGACTTCCTCCGAGCAGGTGCTGAGCGCCGCAGACCAGATCTCGGTCTCGGCCGTCGAGATCAGCGAAGGCGCGGAGAGCCAGTCGTCCGCTACCGAGGAGACTTCTTCGACGATGGTCGAGATCGCCGCCCAGATCGACACCGTCGGTCAGTCGATTCAGTCCCTGGCCAGCAACGTCGAGCAAACCGCTTCTTCCATCCAGGAGATGAGCGTCACCTCGGACGAAGTCGCGAAGCACTCTGAGGGCCTGCTCGCTGCAGTCGAAGAGACCTCGGCCACGATCGAGGAGATGACCGCCTCGATCCAGTCCATCGCCGACAAGGTCGACGTGGTTGATCAGGTATCGCGTGAATCCGCGGAAGCCGCCCAACTCGGTGGTACTCGGCTTGCGGAGGTCATTCACGGAATCGAAACCTCGACCTCGGATATCAATGAGATCGTGCGCATCATCGAGGAGATCGCCGACCAGACCAACCTGCTGGCCCTCAACGCCGCCATCGAAGCCGCCCGCGCCGGAGATGCGGGCCGCGGCTTCGGCGTCGTCGCCGACGAGGTCAAGCGCCTGGCCGAAAAATCGGTTGATTCGACCCGCGACATCGCCAGTTTCGTGAATACGGTCCAGAAGAACACCGAGAAGGCGGTGGGCCTGATCCACTCGATTCTCGAGGAGATCGTCGACTCGGTCACCAAGACCCGCGGCCTGGTCAGTGAGGTTTCGGTCGCCACCCAGGAGCAGCGAGGCGGCGCCGCTCAGATCCTCGAGACCTCGCGAAACATGCAGAACACCACCCGCCAGGTCGCCTTCGCCGCCAAGGAGCAAGCGCAGAGCGCGCGCGACGTCCTGAGTGCGGTCGAGAGCATGAACGAGATGACCCAACAGGTTGCGCACTCGGGATCCGAGCAAAAGCGCGGAGGCGACATGGTTGTCAGAGCGGTCGATCACATCGCCACCATCGCTCGCAACAACGTCGTAACCAGTGAACAGCTCTCGCACGCGACTGTGAGCCTGGCCGAGCAGGCAACCCGGCTCCAGGAAATCGCCAGCGTGTTCGCGGTTTGATGGCCATGGCTATCGATCCAGCATCCGAACCATCCTGGCAGCGGAGCCTCGACGAGCTCGAGGCTCTGCCGTCATTGCCGGTCGAAGAGCGCGTCGAGGTCGTCGAGCGCCTGATCCGCAATCCCCGGCCGGGAATCCGCGAGCGCGCGCTGCGCGTGGGCACAGCCGTCCTGTCCGACGACACGCTCGTCGAATACCTGCGTAGCGATGCCGACGCGGTAGTTCGCAACGCCGGTCTCGAGATCCTCAAACGCAAGGGCAGCCAGAGCCTATCGCTGGCGGTGAATCTGCTCAAGGACGCCGAACCCGACGTCGCGCTACAAGCGGTTCTGTTGATCGATCACATCGGCGATCCTCGCGGCCTCGAGCCCCTGCGGGCCGTGCTACGCCACGAAGACACCAACCTGGTCCAGGCTGCGATGGTCGCAGTGGGCCACCTGGGCGATCACCGGGTGATCCCGGATCTGCTCGCGTTCCTGACCGCTGACCTCTGGCTGCAGATGGCGGCGATCCAGGCGTTGGGCGATCTCAGAAACCCCGAGGCCATCGCGCCGATCGCCGAGCTGCTGACCGACCTCATGGTGGGCTCTACCGCCGCCGAGGCGGTCGCGCAAATCGGCGGAGAGGAAGCCTTCGATGTCCTTTCGAAGCACTGGCTGGCGTTTCGCTCGACCTTGGACCCCGAGAATTCGCTCGGGCTGCTGGCTCACACCCTGGAGGGGCTCGCCGGCGAGCCCGAATATCCGAAGGACCTGCGACCGGCTCTGGCCGAGCATCTTCGCGATCCGTATCGGGGCGTGCGCAACTCGGCCGCCCGCTGTCTGCTCGCACTCGGTCCCGGGCCCGAGGACACCGAAGCCTTGAGCGTGCTCGTGTCCGGCTACGACGAGTCGGACGTCCTCCCGAGCTGCCTCAACCGGCGCACCGATCTCGCACCGGCGCTTCTGGCCAAACCGATTCCGCTCAACTCCTGGGGCTTTCTCCTCTGCGCACAGTCACCGGCGGAGGCGCCGGTCGAGGCCCTGGTTTCTGGGATCGACGCCCTACCGGCGGTCCAGCTTCCGCAGCCGCTCCTGGGAGGACTCGAGCGACTGCATTTGGAGGCTCTCGGAGCGCCGCTCCTGCGTCTCTATCTTCGAACCAAGCCGGCCGAGCGCGTCCGCTTGTTGCCGGCGCTGCAAGCCAACCACGAGGCGGTGTCGCGCGCCGTCGACGATGTCGACACCCTGTCGGCAAACGATCATGCAGTTCTCATGGCAATCCTGAGAAAGTCGACAGAAGCCACTCACCGGACCCTGGTCGAGCTCGAGCCGGAAGCCCGCACCGAGGTTCTGCGTCTGGTCTTGGATCAGGCCGATCTTCTGCGCACCCTGCCCTGGGAATCGTGGCTGACCGAAGAGCCCGATCGCTACCTGGATCTGGCTGCGCGAGCCGCCTCGAACGGCGGCCTTGCCGAGCTTCTTCCCCACCTGCGCGAGGCGCTCGCAGAGACCCCGAACGCCGAGGCCATCCGGGCAGTTGGCAATCTTGGAGACCGGGAAAGCGTCCCTGTGATCCTGCCTATCTTCGAGCGAGAAGATTCGAAGACCTTGCGGCCGATCGTCATCGAGAGCCTGGGAAAGATCGGCGGTACAGAGGCCCGCGAAGCGTTGCGTGAGATCGCGACCGGTCGCGAAGGAATCGACTCCCGCCTCGCCTACCACGCCCTGGCCGAATGTGCCTCGGAAGAGGACGACGAGTGTTTCCGTCAAGCCGCCGCCCACAGCGATTGGTACATCCGCCTGGCAGCCGTTCAAGCGCTGGCGCGCTTCTCGCGCCCGGAGAACCTGCGTGCCCTGTCGGAGCTTGCTGCCGACCCGGTCTCGATCGTCGCCGAGAGGGCGCTGACAGCTCTTCGCTCGCAATGAACTTGCTCTCCGAGGTGCGCGCGATGACCGATGAGGAGCACCGGCTTCTCAACGAGTTCGTGTCGAACCTCTACGGCATCGCGTTCCCGAACGAACGCAGGCAACTGCTCGAGTCCCGGCTCAAGCCACGACTCCAGGCCCTGGAGATGAACCGCTTCATGGACTACTACCTCCGGCTCCAGTACTCCTTCGACGACGAGGTCACCGAGTTCACCCAGCTGATCACGAACAACGAGTCCTACTTCTTCCGCGAGACCCGGCAATTCGACGCGCTCCTCGAGGAGGCATGGCCGCAGCTCACCGAAGACGTGACCGGGCGCCCAGTGAGAGTTCTTTGCGCCGGGTGCTCTTCGGGCGAGGAGCCCTACACCTTGCGGATCTTCTCCGAGCTCCAGGCTCACCCGACACCGCGCCGTAAACTCGAGATCGATGGCTTCGACATCGACGCCGAGCGCCTGGAGACCGCAAAGATGGCCGTCTACGGACAGAACTCGCTGCGAGCCACGGGCGAGAGCCAGATCCGGCGCTTCTTCACGCGCACCGGGTCCGAACGCTACTCCCTGAACGATCCCATGCGTCGTGGAGTCCGGTTCTCCATGGGCAACATTCTCGATGTCTCGGCCTACCCCAGGGCGGGAAGCTATGACGTGCTCTTCTGTCGAAATGTCCTGATCTACTTCTCGGAGCGCGCGCTCCACCGGGCAATCGAGAACTTCGCAAGGGCTGTACGACCCGGCGGCTACCTGTTTCTCGGCCACGCCGAGTCGATCATCGGACTCTCGGAGTCCTTCGAAACGGTCCGGTTCGAGCGCTGCATCGCCTACAGGCGCACTCAATGAATCAGGTGCGGGTCGCCATCGCCGATGATTCGGCGTTCATCCGCAAGGCACTGGTCCGAATCCTCGAAGCGGACTCGCGACTCGAGGTGGTGGGAACGGCCAGCTGCGGCGAGGAGCTCCTCGATCACCTGCCCACCTGGAAGCCGGACGTCATCAGTCTCGACCTGTCGATGCCGGGGATCGGAGGTCTGCGCACGCTCGACCGGATCATGGAGCAGCAGCCGACGCCGGTCATCATTCTGTCGACCCACGCCCGCGAGGATGCGCCGTTGACCATCGAAGCCCTGCATCGGGGCGCCGTCGATTTCATCGACAAACAACGCTACTCGCTGGTCGACTTTCAATCCCTGAGCCGGATCCTGATCGACCGTATCCTCGAGATCTCGAGCCGACGCGAAGCCTTGCCGCCGCCGCAGGATCAACGCCATGCGTCGGAGCCGGCTCCATCCGAGGAAGTAGCCAGCAAGACTGAAGTGGCTAGCCAGGCGGCCGAACCAGCCGCCGCGCCCACACACGATCTGCTCGTGATCGCGGCGTCGACCGGGGGTCCGATGGCAATCCAGACGGTGCTGGACAGCCTCGGGCCGAAGCCGCCGGTGCCGGTCGTCGTGATCCAGCACATGCCCCCGGACTTCACGGCCGCGTTTGCCGACCGGCTGAACAATCACCTGCCGTTCGCGGTGAGACACGCCGCGGATGGCGAGCCGCTCCGGCCCGGCACTGCCTATGTCGCACCCGGCGGTTCCCAGTTCCGGTTCGCCATCGGCTCGTCCGGGCTGGTCGCAGCGCTAACCGAAGGACACTCCGGGCGAAAGCACAGCCCTTCCGCGGACGTCGCGTTCTCATCGGCGGCCGCCGCCCTGGGATCGCGCGTTCTGGCCGCAATCCTGACCGGCATGGGCACCGACGGCGCCGAGGGCTTGAGCGAGCTCGCCGGTCTGGGAGCGTACGCCGTCGCTCAGGACCGGACCAGCTCCATCGTCTTCGGCATGCCACGAGCCGCGGTCGAGAGAGGAGCCGTAGCCGAAGTGCTGGCCCTCGAAGACATCGGGCCGAGGCTCGCCGAGATTCTTCGGGTCGGCTAGCTCGTTTCTCCATGCCTTCATGTTGTGTTCATGTCCGGTTTCCTAGAGTCGCTCGCGATGAGAAACCAACCGGCCACTTCCGCCAGCGAGCAGAAGGCCATCCTGCTTATCGAGGACAATCAGGATCTCCGGACAGCAACCGGAGACCTGCTCGAGACGCTCGGCTACCGCGTGGTCACGGCGAAGAACGCCCACAAGGCCCTCGCCGCCGCTCAGGAAGAGTCCTTCGACCTGGCCATGGTCAATGCCTACCCGGCCGAAGGCACTGGACTCGACACCGTCGACACGCTCCGCAGACAGGAAGCCGATCTTCCGGTGCTGATGATGTCGGGCTTCGGCGACGACCTGGAGCTGCGGCGGAGAGTCCTGGCCGGTAACCTCGATTTCCTCGCGATCCCGTTCTCGCTCGAATCGCTGCGTGCCAAGATCCGAGAGATTCTGGCGCGCGAGCCGGCCGACATCCCGATCCTGCCGCCGCTTCCTGCCGGTCCCGGGTGGACCCAGCGCTCCCGGCCGTGGCTCGCGGCGGCAGCCCTCGCCCTGGCTGTCGGCCTCACGCTTCAGCTCCAGAACAGGCAGCCCGATCTTCCCGCTCCCGACCTCGGCGAGATCCGGCGCGGCCAAACCATCGAGCAGATCGAGCCCGAGGGCGAGATCGACGGACCGCCGAAACGACTCGCCTGGCGCGGGTCGCCGGGCGCCGCTCGCTACCGGGTATCGCTCTCGACGCTGGATGAAACGATTCTTTGGTTGGCCGAAACTCGCGGCACGTCGATCGACCTGCCGGATCACGTTGCCAGCCGCTTGAACTCGTCGGTCAAGTACTTCTGGCGGGTCGAAGGCCTGACCCGAGACTTCGCTCGAACCGGCACATCGCCATTGATCGCTTTCTGGTCCAATCCTTCCGGACCGACATCGAAGTAGGAGGTTCTGTAATGAACACTCGAAATAGCCGACTCCTGGCCGTGACGACGGTCGCCGCAGCGCTGCTCTTCGTGCTTGGGATTTTCGTCGCCGAAAACCCGCTCGCCGGCAACGACAGCCTGACCTTGCGCGTGAACGACGCCGAAGCGGAGCCGGGCGGGGTGGCCGCAATCGTCGTGCGCACCTATTCTTCACGCCCTCTCGGACAGGGTCAGGTCTGCTTTCGCGCAAACAACGCCGTTCGTAACGGCGGCACCGCCAAGACGGAGGATCGCGGTCCTTTCCAACGCCTGCTGGGCGTCAAGGTCTTCGGCAAGGGGGCCCTGGCCGACGCCACCCTCGAGACCACCAACGATGGCCAGAACGTGCTGATCCACTTCTCCTCCGACAAGGCGAAGGTAAACCGGAATGACGGGCCTTTGGCCGTGGTCTACATGAGGCTGCGCAACGACCTCCGCCGCCGGCAGACCTTCAAGGTTCAAGTCGATCCCGCCGAGACTCTGCTCTTTGGCGCCAGCGGCGAGCCAATCACCGTGGAGACAAAACCGGGCGTGCTCGAAGTCCGGCGACGTTCGAGCGACCCGCGGGTCGAGCCCGACGGTGACACGGTGCGCCCTGGCGACAGGGTCAGCCTCGGCGTCGAGAGCTTCGAGCCGTTCGCGATCGCCAGCGGCCAGGTCGGGTTCCTCTACGATCCCGCGATCGCCGGCAGGCCTCCCAGGGTCAAGATGGATCGCCGACACGGACGGCGCAAGATGAGCGTCGACACCTCGACGCCCGGCCTGGTACGGGTCAACTTCGAAGCCAGGCGCGGCGCGATCAACGAAGTGCCGGGCAAATTCATCGAGATCCGGCTTCGCACCTCACGAGCGGTTCCGGCCGGCACGACGAGCGAGCTCGGCTTCGATCCCTCTCTCACCTTCTTCGCAGACGCCGACGGCAACATCCTGCCCGTCAAAACCGGATCCAAGATGCTGACTTTTGTCGCGAGCAACCGGGGGCATGGATCGAACGACGAGGATTCGGATACCGATGACGACTCGGACGATTCCGATGACTCCGATGACTCGGATACGGATGACGATACCGACGCAGACGACGACCCGGACTCCGACGCGGACGACGACACCGACTCCGACTCCGATTCCGACTCTGATGCGGACACTGACTCCGATTCCGACACTGACTCCGACTCCGATTCCGATTCCGA
>JBHHWO010000027.1:0-39851 GCA_046756565.1 Thermoanaerobaculia bacterium
AACGATGGGCCGGAGTCGATCGTCCATGAAGGCACCCCCGAGATGGCCACCGTGCTCAGCTCTCCGACACCAAGTCGCAGGAGGGTGCCCTTGCGCACCTTGGTTCCAAGGCTCGCCGCTACGATCAGCTGGCGTTCGCGGTCGCCGTCGGAGACCGCCGGACGGCGGCGCATGAGAACCACCGCTTCCTCCGGATCGAACAGCCAACCCATGAACTTCAGCAACATCGCCGGTATTTCGCGCAAAGCATCGGCGCCGTGAAGATCGCGCATGAAGGCGAGATAGTCGCTCATCAGCTGGCCGAGGTGGTGGTGCTGTCTCCTGAGCTCCGCGGCCCGAGCCTCTACGTCGGCCAGCTCCTGCAGCTTGCGACGCTGGGTTTCGATACGGCGCCGCGCCTGGAGCAGCAAGGCAACGGCCACCACCGCGACTACGCCGAGAACAGGCAGAAGCATGGTGGTGGCAGTCACGGCGCGGCGGTCCTCAGAGCTTGCTAAGTAGTTGTTAGGGCAGGATAATACCCGCAGGAACCCACGCTAGACTAGGTGTTTACCGGTGGGTTACTCGAACTCTCAAGCAAGGAGGACATCGTGACGTCGAGAACGAGTGCTGCATTCTCGGTCCTGGTCGGCCTGTCGGTAATCGCCGGCGCGGCCAGAGCCGAAAAGATCTTTCCCTACAAGATCAGCGAAAAGGTCCTTTCGAACGGCCTCCAGGTCGTGGTCGTTCCGTACGAAAGTCCGGGCACGGTGTCCTACATGACCGTCGTGCGTACCGGCTCTCGGGACGAGGTCGAGCCCGGGCACAGCGGCTTTGCTCACTTCTTCGAGCACATGATGTTTCGTGGCACCGACAAGTACGATCAGGACGAATACAACGACGTGCTCAAGCGCATGGGAGCCGATTCGAACGCCTCGACTTCGGACGATAGGACGCGCTACTACATCATCGGACCCTCCGCTGAGTTGGAGGCGATGATGGACATCGAGTCCGATCGCTTCAAGAACCTGGAGTACAGCGAAGAGGACTTCCGGCGCGAGGCTCTTGCCGTCCTCGGCGAGTACAACAAGAACATCTCGAATCCGTTTCTCCCGATGTACGAGAAGATGCGTGAGCTCGCCTTCGAAAAGCACACCTACAGTCATACGACTATGGGCTATCTGGACGACATCAAGGCGATGCCCGACTACTACGACTACAGCCTGAGGTTCTTCGACCGCTTTTATCGCCCCGAGAACTGCGCACTGGTGGTGACCGGCGATGCCGACCCGGACCAGGTCTTCGCGCTCGCCGAGAAGTACTGGGGCGACTGGAAGGCGGGGTACGAGGCGCCCTCGATCGCAGAGGAGCCTCCGCAGTCGGAGCCTAGAGAGGCCGCCATCGATTGGCCGAGCCCAATCAATCCACATCTCATGATCGGCTATCGCGCGCCCGCGTTCTCGGATTCGACGCCCGCGACCGCGGCTCTCGACCTCTTCTCCCAGGTGCTGTTCGGAGAATCGGCTCCTCTCTACCAGAAGCTTGTCGTCGAAGAGCAGTGGGTCGACTTCGTCTCCGGCAGCTACTCGGACCATCGCGACCCGTACCTCTTCATGATCTACACCCGGGTCAAGTCCGGTGAGCTGGTGCCGAAAGTGCTCGAAGCGATCGACGACGCCATCGCCACCGCACAGTCGACGCTAGTCGATGCCGCCGAGCTGGAGCGCATCAAGTCCCATCTGAGATACCAGTTCGCGCTCGGCCTCGACACTCCCGGCTCGATCGGATTCATGCTCACTAACTTCCTTACCCTCAGCGGCGACACCAACACTGTCAACAACGTCTACGAGCAATACGCCAAGGTTTCGCCCGAGGACATTCAATCCGTCGCTAAGAAGATCTTCCAGGACTCGAACCGTACGAAGATCCTGCTTTCACACACCCCCGAGAGCGCAGCAGACGCCTCGACCGGGCGCTAGGAGACACTGGAAATGACCAAAACCACCACCACCATTCTCGTACTCCTGGCTCTGGTCACGAGCGCCCTCGTCGCACCCGCGGAGGCCCAACGGCGGCGAGGCCGGAACGAGGCCGAAAGGGCCGACACCGACGCCGAAAACACGGAGGTGGTCGAGAAGGAGCCGATGGTCGAGCGCGATCGGCAGGGTCCCGAAGTGGTCGCTTTGCCCAGCACGGACTCACCCCTGGTCGCTATCCGCCTGCTGTTCAAAGTCGGCTCGATGCACGATCCGAAGGGCAAAGAAGGACTGGCCTCGCTAACCGGACTCATGCTTTCGCAGTCCGGCACGGCCCACCGTTCCTACGCCGAGGCGGTCGACAAGCTATACCCGATGGCAGCCTCGATCAACGTCACGACCGATCGTGAGGTCACCGTGATCAGCGGCGAAGTCCACCGGGAGACCCTGGACGAGTATCTGGGCTTGCTTCTCGAAGGCCTGCTGGAGCCCGGTTTCAAGGAAGAGGACTTGACCCGCCACAAGGCACAGCTCAACGCCTACCTGACCAACACCTTGCGCGCATCGAACGACGAGTTGCTGGGGCTGGAGGCCCTGCAGCAGTTGATCTTCGCCGACCACCCCTACGGGCACGCTCCCCAGGGGACGGTCGAGGGACTGGCCGGCATCACCCTCGACGACGTCAGGACCTTCTACTCGACGTTCTACTATCCCTCCAACCTCATGCTCGGCCTGGCGGGCGGATTCTCCGAGGGCCTGGCCGAAGAGTTGACGACGAAGCTCGCGGCGCTTCCAGAGGGCGGGATGGCAGACGGTCGCGTCGACCATGATCTCCCGAGTCCGCGCGCGATTGACGCGGAGGGAGATGCCGAGACCGATGTGTCCGACAGCGGCAGGCGCTTCGTCCTGATCGACAAGCCAACCGACTCCGTGGGGATCCATTTCGGCTATGCCCTGCCGATCAATCGCAGTCATGCCGATTACTACCCGCTGATGGTCGCCAACAGCTTTCTCGGAGAGCACCGCACCTTCCACGGCCGGTTGATGAAACAGCTTCGCGGCAAGCGCGGACTGAACTACGGTGATTACTCGTACATCGAGTACTGGCATTTCCCGCCGTTCACCAGTAACCCGGGACCAAACGTGCCACGCCGCCAACAGTATTTCTCGGTCTGGATTCGCCCGGTCGTGCCCAACACGGCCCATTTTGCGCTGCGCAACGCGCTCTACGAGGTCGACCGCTTGATCGACATGGGCATGACCCAGGACGAGTTCGAGTTGACGCGAGACTTCGTGGTGAACTACTCGAAGCTCTGGGCGCAGAGTCCGGCGAACCGGTTGGGCTTCGAGATGGACAGCCTCTACTACCGGATGGACTCCTACATCGGCCAGATCGACGAAAGGCTGAAGGAGTTGACGCTCGAGGAAGTCAACGACGCCATCCGCAGGCATCTGCGCACCAACAACTTCCACGCGGTTTTTGTCACAGCCAACGCCGAGCAGGTGAAGTCCTATCTGGAGGAAGACAAGCCGAGCCCGATGAACTACAACGCCCGGCCCGAGGACGAGGTCATGCGCGCCGACAAGACGATCGAAAAGATCGAGGTTCGGCCGCAGTCGATCGAGATCGTCTCGGTACAGGACATGTTTCAGGGCGAAGGCAAGTAGGCGGTAGAAGGCTCGCCACGCAGTCCGAAGGCGGGGCGCTGCCCCGCCTTTTTCTCATTCTCGACCGCCGAGGGCCCTCGAAATGCCCATGGAAGCGACCGATCAGCCGGGCTCCCAGACGATTCGCTGCCCGCATCCAGGACTGTGAGGTGTGCTGCAGCCCGAGGCTGGTCCGGGTGCGCCGCGACGCCGACGGACCGAGAATCACCGCGCAGCGGCTCGACGACTAGAACTCGCGCCCAAGGAGGAGCCAGCATGTCGATCAACGAGTCCAGCAGCCAGGACGACCGGGAGTTCACCGAGAAACGCGAGGACCGGGATCTCGGCTTTGGAGCCGTGGTCGCCACTGAGAGCCAGAAGCGCCTGCTCAATCGAGACGGCAGCTTCAACGTCGAGCGTCACGGCCTCGGCTGGAGATCGACGCTCAGCTTGTATCACTCGCTTCTGGAGATGTCGTCGCCGCGGTTCTCGCGGCCCGTCGCCAGCATCGTCTTCAGCCGCAACGCGATCATCGCGCCCTACCGCGGCATCACCGCCTTCGAGTTCCGGATCGCGAACCGCCGAAAGAGCCAGATCATCGACCTCGAAGCCAAGCCGCTGTTGAGCCGCTGGGAGCACGATTCCAAAGGCGCCAAAAGGCGCCGCTTCTACCAGCTGGAGCTCGAGCGGCGCCGAGTGACGTTCTTTCCGCTGGCCTGGACGATCGTCCACCCGATCGACGATGACAGCCCACTCAGGAAGATGCACGCCGACGATCTGGCCGGCGGCGACGCCGAGTTTCTGGTTCTCCTGACCGGCATCGACGAGACCTTCTCCCAGATGGTTCACGCCCGCAGCTCGTACAAGTGGGACGAAGTGACCTGGAGTCACGGATTCGAGAGCATCTTCGAGCGCCCGACCGCCGATGCGCCGCTGGCGATCGACGTGAGCCGGATTCACGAGACCAAACCGGCCGCTTGAGGTAGACCTCTCGCACCCCTCACGGGGCGAGAGGGACGCCCCCACCCGCGTTTCGGGCCCGGCAGGTCAGCGCAGGATCACGCCCTCGCCGAGGGGATCGGCAGGATCGAGCACGAATTGGTGACGTCCGGTGACGTGTGCCGTGCCGGTCACGCGCGGGACGATCGCCGGAACCGAGGCCACGGTGGTGGTCTCGAGGACCTCTACGTCGAAGCTCGTGCCGATGAGGCTTTCGATCCGGATGCGCTCGCCGACTCCCAGCTCGCCCCGGGCGTGATGGATCGCTGCCCGGCCGCTCACGCCGGTCCCTGTCGGTGACCGGTCCACCTCGCCGTCGGCGAAGACGCACACGTTCCGGCTGTGGATCTCTCCCCCGGTCTCGAGGTCCCCGGCCTGGACCAGAATCGTGCCGTACAGGAAGTCGAGATCCGACGGGCCCCGAGGGTGCTGGATCTCGCGCTCCTTCATCACCGCGTGCTTGATCTTCATCGCGGTGTCGATGATCCGCCGGTAGTTCCCCGGCTCGATCGAAATGCCGACGTCCTCAGCCTCGACGTACGCGTAGAACGCGCCTCCGAAAGCGACGTCCAGGCGAATCCCGCCCAGCCCCGCCACATCGATTTCGACGTCTCGCTCGAGCACGAAGGAAGGAACGTTGACGAAAGAGACCGATTCGACCTGGCCGTCGACCAGCCGCGCGGTCGCCTCCACTCGGCCGGCCGGCGTATCCATCCTGACCACCGGGCTGTCGAACCAGCCCGCCTCGACCCCGACCTTGGTCATCGCGATCACGGCGTGGCCGCACATCGTGCTGTAGCCCTCGTTGTGAAAGAAGAGCACTCCGGTGTCGCCGTCCGGGGTCACCGGATCCGTCAGGTGGCATCCGTACATATCCGCGTGCCCTCGCGGCTCGAAGATCAGCAGCTTTCGGAACCGGTCCAGCTCCCGTTGCGCGAAGCGTCTCTTCTCCAGCATCGTCGATCCCTGGATCTCCGGGACCCCTCCGGTGACGATGCGAAGCGGCTCGCCTGCCGCGTGCGCGTCGACGGTGGTGACCTTCGTTTCCGCAGCCTCCGCTCTCGGAGCGCGAGAGTCAGAGCTCAACCACTACCCCTCTGTCGGCGACTTGGGCGGCCTGGACCACCCGGGCGGCCACGACCACATCCTGGGCAGCCTGACCCACGGACTTGAAAAGCGTGACCTCGGCGTCCGACCGGCGCCCGGCGTCTCTACCAGCCGCCACGCGGCCAATCTCTGTCCACTCGGTACGAGTGCTCGATCCTTCAGCCTCCGCCGCGACCAGCTCGCCGGCTTCGGCGAGCGCCGCCTCGACGCTGTCGACAAACACCCGACTCCGGCCGATGGCCTTCGTGTCCAGCTCCTGCATGCCGATCCTGAAGCTTCCCATGGCGTTGACATGAGCACCGGCCGCCAGCAGCGAGCCCCCGAGGACTGGCTCGACGGCGCTGGTCACGCAGGTGACGATGTCCGCGCGGCGCACCGCCGCGTCTACCGAGTCCACCACTTCGAGCTCGGCTCGCACCGCTCCCGCCATACGCTCGGCGAGTGCCCGCGCCTTCGCCGACGTTCGATTGAAGAGATACACGACGTCGAGCTCGCCGTCGCTTCGATGGCGGCTGGCATGGGAAGCAGTGCTTCGATGTCCGCCGCGGACAGGCATCTGAGCCGCACGGGCCGAAGGCTACCAGCAAGGCTTCCGATACGATCTTCCGGCCCCATGACCGAGTTCGTCCTTTCAATTACTGACCCTTCCTCTTCCGAGCTCGCCTCTCGGCTGGCCGCGGGCCTGACCGAACACGCCCATTCTTTTGCCGACGGACCCGGCTTTCAGCCGCTGGAGGTGGTCGCCCACGACGCTCAGGGCGGGATCGCCGGCGGGATCACCGGACGGCTGAACTGGTCCTGGCTGCACGTGAACCTCTTGTGGGTCGCAGAGCCGGCACGGGGCCGCGGACTGGGCAGCCGGCTGCTTGCGCGAATCGAGGACGAGGCTCGCGGTCGCGGCTGCCGGTACGCGCATCTCGACACCTTCAGCTATCAGGCGCTCCCCTTCTACGAGCGCCACGGCTATCTCGAATTCGGCCGGCTCGAGGACTATCCACCCGGTCAATCACGGCACTTCCTGCGCAAAGAGCTGTAGGAGAACTTTCCCGCGGCAGCCTCGCAACCGTTTGTGGAGCCCACCGGTCTAAAGAGTCGAGGATGCTTCAAGGAACGGTAATAGGAGAAACATGATGCAAGGTGAGTTCTATTCGGCTCTGGGCGTGGTCTGGGTTTTCGGTGTCGCGGCGGTCGTCATCATCACCTGGAACCTGCGCAACAAGCGTCGCCTCGAGAAGCTCCAGTTGATCCACCAGGAAAGGATGAAGGCCATGGAAAAAGGAATCCCGCTGCCAGAGTTCCCGGAGATGGACGAAGTCACAGGCGCAAAGCTGTTACGCCAGTGGAA
The DNA here is from genome assembly GCA_046756565.1 of Thermoanaerobaculia bacterium. GTDB lineage: Bacteria > Acidobacteriota > Thermoanaerobaculia > Multivoradales > JAHEKO01 > CALZIK01. Next base: position 7,054 of record JBHHWO010000027.1, read on the forward strand.
CCCACGCTGGCCTCTGGGTATCGGAGTGCTGCTGATCATGGCCGGAATCGGCACCATCGTCGCGATGCTGGCGAGTCCGGAGTTCGATGACGTGTGGTCCTTCGGCTTCATCGGCATTTTTGTCGGGATCGGGTTTTTCCTCCACTACTACCTGACTCGCACGCCTCAGAGCTAGGGGCGTTCGGGAGCTCGAAGGCTCCGGAAGATGGAAGACGCCGTTCTCGTTCGCGAGATCCAGCAGGGAGGCGACCAGGATCACTTCACGACCCTGGTCCTCCGCCACAAGGACTCGGTATTCCGAGTGGTTGTCTCCATTCTCGGGCGGGGGCGCGAAGGCGAGGCCGAAGAGCTGACCCAGGAGGTGTTCCTGAAGGTCTACCGAAAACTTCATCAATTCCGTGGCGACAGCAAATTCAGCTCATGGCTCTACCGAATTGCGTACCGCCATGCCGTGGACTACGCGTCGCGGGCTCGATTCCGGGCGCCACACCTGCCACAGGAGATTCTGGAGATGACTCCAAACCCGGATCCCGAAGCCAACCCCCTGCACCGCACGATCGACGCCACTCATCGACAGCTCTTGCGGGGCGCGCTCGGCGAGCTTCCGCACCTCTACCGCTCGGTGCTCCACCTCCACTACTGGCTCGGGATGACGATCGCCGAGATCAGCGGCGCCCTCGAGACGCCCGAGGGAACCGTCAAGTCATACATGCATCGAGCTCGCGCGAAGCTCGGCGACGCGCTCAAGAGGAAAGGCCTGTCCCATGTCTGAGCCCAACCTGGACTGCGCACGATTCGAAGATTGGTTGTCGGACGGGTCAGCCGGTCCGGAGAGCGAAGCGATCTGGCTCGACCACCTCGAGGAGTGCAGCGCCTGTCGAACGCAGTTGGCCACCCACCGGCTCCTAGTCGAAGCCTTCCAAGACGAGCCGGCTCCGGTCTTGTCGCCCGGCTTCGAAGGCAGACTCGCCGATCGGCTCCGGCCGGCCGTTCGCGTCCGGCGCCTCGCGGGTTGGAGGCTCGCAGCAATGCTCGCCTACGGCCTGACGGCGGCACTGGCGATGGCGTGGGTACTGCGAAACGTGTCCCTGCCTTCGATCGACCTGGCGTCTGGCTGGGCCAGGTTCATGGCCATGGCGCTGGTGCCGCCGAGCCTGGCGCTCGCGGTCTTTCTTTCGCGGTTCATGCCAGCCCGCAACCCGGGCTCGCCCCCGGTCTCAGGTTCCGGATTCATGTTGGGTCTCTGAGGCGAGGCGCTTCACCCCCGGAAATAGCGCCGGCCGCCCGCCGGTCCGCCACGGATGGCGTAGAGTGTCCGGCGAATGCCGGCCTCTCTAGCCACGATCATCAAGCGCAACGGCGACATCGCGCCGTTCGACCGCGAAAAGATCGCTGTCGCCGTCTACAAGGCGGGCGCCAGCGTCGGGCATCATGATCGCAAGCTGGCCGACGAGATCACGGAGAGGGTTTTCGAGGCTGCTCAGGCCAACTACTCCGACGAGCTGCCGCCCTCGGTCGAGAACATCCAGGACATCGTCGAACGGGCCCTGATCAAGAGCGCCCACCCGAAAGCGGCACGAATCGCCAAGTCCTACAACGCCTACCGGCAGGAGCGCGCCCAGATACGCAACTTGATGGAGTCTGCGCGAATCGACAATATCCCATACAAGATGATGTGGCAGGCGCTCGACTGGAACGTCGAGCACGGCTGCCACACAGTCGACGAGCTAAACGACATCGTCAAAGGCGGCCACTTGCCTGAGCTCATCCAAGCCGCCGAGAGCCGCTACGACGCGATGATCGAAGGCGCTGCCGAGGCGATCCTGAAACGCCGTGACGAGCTGCGATTCGTCATCGTCGCCGGCCCGAGCTCCTCCGGTAAGACGACCACCACGATGAAGCTGCTGGAGCACCTCGAGGCCCTGGGCGTCCACGTCATCCCGATGTCGCTGGACAACTATTTCTTCGACCTCAAGCTCCATCCGAAGGACGAGTTAGGCGACTACGACTTCGAAACGCCGGAGGCTCTCGATCTGGGTCTGATCAACCGCCACCTCGCCGAGGTCGACGCATCTCGGCCGGTCGACATGCCCACCTACGACTTCAGGACTGGCAGACGTACTTCCGAGACCACCCGATTCGAGCCCGAGTCCGACAGCTTGGTGCTGCTCGACAACCTCCACGGTCTCTACAGCGGCCTGACCGAGAGCGTCGTCGACGAACGCAAGTTCAAGATCTATATCGAAACCGTGAGCCAGTTCAAAGACGCTGAGGGCCGCTACACGCGCTGGACCGACATCAGGCTGCTGCGCAGAATGCTGAGGGACAGTCAATTCCGCGCCTACCCGCCGGAGAAAACGATCTTGCATTGGCACTACGTCCGCCGAAGCGAGCTCAAGCACATCATCCCGTTTCACGACAGCGCGGATTTCAAGGTCAACAGCGCGCTTCCCTACGAGCTGCCGTTCCTCAAGCACCGTCTGTTCGAGCATCTCCCGAAGTTCGTGGCGTCCTGGCAGGGCGACGTGCGCCGGCTCGACGGTTACCTGCGTGCGCGGCGCCTTCACGACCTGCTCGCGACCATCGAGGGCGTGGCCGACGACTCGGTGGTCCCGGCGACCTCCCTCCTGCGCGAGTTTCTCGGCGGAAGCGCATACGAGGTCCACTGAAGACCCGTGCGACCCATTCCGGCTCGAATCCAGCCCGCGGCGGTGAACTAGTGTCCTGTCCCAGTGGTTCGGTGCATAAGGCTCGAGGTCATGGTGTGCGCTGCCAAGGCGCCCACGACGCAAGCATAGCTGGGCCTATGTTGAGGAGTGGCAACGCCGGCAGCGTGCAGAAAGGCCCGAGATTTGTGTAGCGAATCACTGGGACAGGACACTAGAATCGCCCGAGCGTGACCGAGGGCCCCTTCATCGAAGTCCGCGGCCTGTCCAAAGCCTTTCGGGAAGGCAACCAGACTCACGTCGTACTGGATCGGGCGACGCTCAGCATCGAGCGGGGCGAGCTGGTCGTTCTACTCGGCCGGAGCGGGTCCGGAAAGACCACCCTACTTAATCTGCTGTCGGGAATCGACGTCCCGGACACGGGTGAGATCCGCGTCGACGGCGTCGATCTGCACGAGCTCTCGGAGCGCGAGCGCACCCTCTTCCGGCGCCGGCGGATCGGTTTCGTCTTCCAGTTCTTCAATCTCCTGCCGACCCTGACGGTAGAAGAGAATCTGCTCCTGCCGCTCGAGCTCACCGGCCGCCTCGGCACTGCCGAACGGCACCGCGCGCTCGGGCTCCTCGACAGGGTCGGCCTGGGCTCGAGAAGCGCGAGTTTTCCGGAGCGTCTCTCCGGCGGCGAGCGCCAGCGGGTCGCCATCGCTCGGGCCCTTGCGCACGACCCGGATCTCCTACTTGCAGACGAGCCGACCGGGAACCTGGACGCCGACACCGGCCTCGAGGTACTGGAACTGCTCGATTCGATGACCCGGCAGGCGGGAAAGACTCTGGTGATGGCTACTCACAGCCGACAGGTGGCCCACATCGCCGACCGCCTGGTCCGGATCGATCACGGCCGGCCGGTCGAGTTGGACACCCGCGCACTCGATGGTCGGCCGGAAGGATGAAGCGACTCCTGGTCAAGGCCGCGGTCAGCCATTTCAAGAGGCACCCGTTGCAGGCCGGCTTTGCGGTGCTGGGAGTCGCCCTCGGCGTCGCGGTCTTCCTCGGGATCGAAGGCGCGAACGGCTCGGCCCTGCGCGCCTTCGACGCTTCCGCCCAGGCGATCACGGGTCGCGCGACCCACCAGATCATCGGCGAATCGGCCGGGGTCCCGGAGGAGTTGTATCGCCGGCTTCGCATCGAGAAGGGCATCCGCTGGGCGGCGCCGGTCATCGAGGGCTTCGTTTCGCTCACCGGTCCGGGAGAGCGCGAGACCGAAGCCGGAAGAGGGCGATTTCGACTGGTCGGAGTGGACCCGTTTGCGGAGACCGGCTTTCGGGACCAGCTCGGCCCCGGCGAGAGCACGTTCGACCTCGCCACCTTCATGACCCGCCCGAGCGTCGTCCTGTCGGCGCCCAGAGCCGCGGAGCTGGGAGTTGCGCCGGGAGGCACGCTCGAGCTCCTGGTTGCCGGCGCGAGCCGAGCCGTCGAGATCGCCGGGACCTTCGAGCCCGCCAACGACTTCGATCGCCAGGCGGCGGATGATCTCCTACTCACCGACATCGCCAACGCGCAGGACCTCTTGCGGCTCAACGGCCGGATATCGCGGATCGACCTGGTGGCACCTGCCGGCGCGACCGCGGAGGACAGCCTCGGTCCCATCCGAGAGTTGCTGCCCCCGGGAACCAGAATCGTGCGGCCCGAGCAACGCTCCGCCGCAGCCGAGCAAATGACTCGCGCCTTCCGGCTCAACCTGCGGGCTCTGAGCCTGTTGGCGCTTCTCTGCGGAGCCTTCCTGATCTACAACACGATGACCTTCGCGGTGGTCCAGAGACGTCCGGCTCTCGGCACCCTTCGAGCCTTGGGAGCGACCTCACGGGAGCTCTTCTCGATCATACTCTGTGAGGCCGCGATCGTTGGGCTCGCCGGCTCCGTGTTCGGTGTCGCAATGGGCGCGGCTCTGGCCCGGGTGCTGGTCTCGCGCGTCACTCAGACCATAAACGATCTCTATTTCACGGTCAGCGTACGCGAAGTCTCGACGTCCCCGACGGTCCTCGCGATCGGAGTGCTGCTGGGCACCGGCGCCGCGCTCGCGGCGGCGCTCGGCCCGGCGGCGGAAGCTCTGCGCACCGCTCCCCGCTCGGCGCTCGACCGGGCCGAGCTCGAGGGCAGGGCGCGACGCGCCGTCCCGTGGCTCACCACAATCGGCATTCTTCTGACAGTCACCGGTACCGTGGTGCTCTTCCTGCCTCTGGCAGGACTTGTTCCGAGCTTCACCGGGCTGTTCCTGGTTCTCCTCGGAATGGCCTGCCTGACGCCGGTGACGACACTCGCGCTCATGAGCCTGCTCACGCCCGGAGCGGGGCGACTCTTCGGCAATCTCGGCCGGCTTTCGGCTCGCGGAGTCGTCGCGGCGCTCAGCCGCACCGGCGTCGCTGTTGCCGCTCTGATGATGGCCGTGGCGGTCACCGTCGGCGTCGACGTGATGATCCGCAGCTTTCGGGGCACGGTCGAGCGCTGGCTGTCACACTCGCTGCCGGCGGATCTGTACGTTACCTCCCCGTGCGCCTTGGCGGATCGCTTCTCGGCGGCACCCCCGGTTCTGAGCGAATCCGAGATTTCTGCACTTCGGGCCCTCGACCGGGTGGCTCGGGTAAACACCGTACGCACAGTTCGCGTCGATTCCGGCGTCGGCTCGGTGCGCCTCCTGGCGCACGATCTCGACGAGCGAGGGCACGCCAGCTTCCGGCTCAAGGCCGGGGACCCGGCGAGTGCCTGGGCGGCCTACGAACGGGGCGAGGCGGTGTTGATCTCCGAGCCTTTCTCGTTCCGCCACGGACTGGATTTGAGTTCGACTCTGCGGCTCGAGACTCCTTCCGGAGGACTGGAATTCCCGGTCGCCGGGATCTTCTACGACTACGCGACCGAAGAGGGAACCGTACTACTGGCACAGGCAGCCTACCGCCGCATCTGGGGCGACCGGGGTCTGACCGCCGCCGCGCTCTACCTCGAAGGACCCGATTCCGGAGCGGCCTCACCCGCGGAAGTCGCAGCCGTGGCCTCGATCGCCCAGGAGATCCTGGGCCGGGACTTCGTCATCCGCAGCAACGGCCTTCTGCGCGAGCAATCGTTGCGGGTATTTGACCGCACCTTCGTAGTCACCGGAGTTCTGCGGCTACTGGCGGTTCTGGTCGCATTCGTCGGAGTCCTGGCCGCACTCACCGCCCTCCAACTCGAGCGCGGCCGCGAGTTCGGCGTCTTGAGAGCCCTCGGCCTGACGCCCCGCGAAGTCTGGGGACTGGTCACGGCCCAGACCGGGCTGATCGGGCTGGTCGCGGGCATCCTCTCGATTCCCGTGGGTCTTTTGATGTCGGCAATCATGATTCACTTCATCAACCGGCGGTCCTTCGGATGGTCGCTCGAAATGACGGTCTCGCCCGAGCCACTGGTCACGGCCATCGCTCTGTCCATCATCGCCGCGCTCCTTGCCGGCATCTATCCGGCGGTCCGGATGTCGCGGACGTCGCCAGCCGCGGCCCTGCGGGGCGAATGATGCCGGTGCGGTCTCGTCGTAGCGCCGGTCGGTGGCTGCTCGTGTCGGTAGCTCTCGCCGCCGGAGCCGTCGCGGGCTGTTCCGAGCGGCAGCCGCATACTGACGCGGCCGGTTCGCTCTCGGTGGCCACCGCTCTAGGAGTTCCATCGGCCACCGATCTCCGGAGTTTCGCCCGGGCGCTCGAGCCGCGAGAGCTGGTCTTCCCGACGGACCACGGTCCGCACCCCGAATTCAAAACCGAGTGGTGGTACTGGATCGGAAACGTCGCCACGGCCGACGGCCGCCGCTTCGGCTACCAGTTGACCATCTTCCGCAGCGCACTCACGCCCGAAACACCGAGGCTCGAGACCGCAGCTCCTGCCGGGGAATCGACCTGGAAGACGAACCAGCTCTACATGGCGCACTTCGCACTCTCGGATATCGACGGCGAAGGCAGTGCCTTTCACTCCTTCGAGCGGTTTGCGCGCGGAGCCTTCGGACTCGCCGGAGCTCGACCGGACCCGTTTCGGGTGTGGCTGGAGACCTGGTCGGTCGAGGAGGCCGACGGCGCCTGGAAGCTCTCGGCACGGGCCGATGACATCGCGCTGGAGCTGGCGTTGAGACCGGGCAAGAATCGAGTCCTGCACGGCGACCGCGGATTGAGTCGGAAGGGCGACGCGGCCGGCGCAGCTTCCTACTACTACTCACGCTCGCGCATGCCCACGCGCGGCCGGCTCGAGATCGCCGAACGAGAATACCCGGTCGCCGGCGACAGCTGGTTCGACCGCGAGTGGAGCACATCGCTGCTCGCTGAAGACGAGGTCGGCTGGGACTGGCTCGGTGCCCAGCTGGAGGACGGCCGGGAGGTCATGTTCTTTCGTCTCCGCCGTCGGGACGGGTCGAGCGCCCGAGTCGACGGCACTGTGGTCGACGCGGAGGGCACGTTTCGCCCCTTGCGAACCGCCGGCTTCGAGCTGGTGCCCCGGGGACTCTGGACCAGCCCCGAGACCGGCATCGCCTACCCCGCCGGCTTCCTACTGGACCTGCCCGCCGAAGCGCTCGAGCTCGAGGTTCGACCGCTGCTGGCCGGACAGGAGCTCCGGCACTCGTTTGTCTATTGGGAGGGAGCGGTCGAGATCGCCGGGTCCGCGCCGGGCCGGGGCTTCCTCGAGATGACCGGTTACGGAGAACGCGCTTCGCCGCGCTAAGGCTCGTCATCGAGAACACACGGGAAGATGATCTCGTGCGGCAGGCGTCGCTCGAGCTCCGAGAGAACCGACCCGGTGATCTCGCGCTCCAGCTCCTTCGGATAGCTCACCACTCCGCCGGCCGACTCCAGTCCGCTGGCGAAAAGACGCTCGTCGGGCATCAGTCGCCGCATGCGCCGGTGGAAGTCCGGGGGCAGCCGGAAGGGGCCAAGGCTGACGGAGTGCAGGTCATGCACAGCCACCGCCTCGAGGATCTGATCCAGGAGCCGGACGTATGCCCGCTCGAAATCGTCCTGCCAGAGCAGGGGGTCGAGGCGGATTCCGAGACGCCACCCTCGTGAGGCGAGCTCCGCCATCGCCTCGATCCGTTTCCGGATCGAAGGCACCCCTCGCTCAAGTTGTTCGTGCGCACGCTTCGGAGTGAAGCTGAAGGCGACGACGCAGTTCGGGATCGCCGAGCGCGCCAGCAGCGCCCGGATCTGGGTGCTCTTGGTCCGAAGCTCGAGCCAGGCCCGCGGGCGGGCGGCGAAGAAGGGCAGGAACGCGTTCGCAAAACCGGTCAGGCTGTCCAGAGCCAGGCTGTCACAGTCGTAACCCGAGAAGAACCAGGCGTCCTCGGAAGGTGTCTCCGCGAGGCGCCGATCGAGCGCCTCGAAAAAGTCCTCGTAATTGACGAACAGCACGTAATTCGCCGACCGGTACATGCCCTGAAGGAAACAGTACCTGCAGTCGTAGACGCAGTTGAGCATGTGCGAGAAGTAGAAGTTGTGCTGACCGCCCACGCCGTAGCCGATCGGCGCCGGCAGTACGTGCCCGCGATGCTTCTCGGCGAGCACGAGTGCCGGTCGGAGTTTCTGCAACCGAAAATCCTGAGCCCGGCGGTTGAAGATCTCGGTGTAGCGCGAGCACTCCACTCTCTCGGCCTTGCCCAGCCGCCGCAGAATGTCGAGGCTTCGCGGGTGGCCGCCAACTCCCTCTTCCACATAGACCCTCGCAATCGACCGGGTCCCCATGTCTAGAACGCCAGTCCCTGCCGCCGGACGCGCTCTTCGAGCGCCGCCAGCAACTCGCGACCGCCGGCCAACTGTGAAAACTCTGAGGGCAGCGGCTCGGAGGCCTCGAGCACCCGCAGTCGCGCGAGCAGATCTGCCAGCATCCGAGTCTGGCTGACCGAAAGCCGGCGAGAACTCGTCCACGGCTCGAGGTCGGGCGCCTGTCGATCGAAGTGCCTCGCAAGCCTGCCGGCTTCCGCCACGATCGTCTCGACTGCATCCAACTGGGCCCCGATCAGCCGCGCCACTTCGACCCGATCGATGCGCGAGAGACCGTGCCGGTCGTTGTCCGAGACCACCTTGAAGACGTGCAGGAGCTCGATGACGCTGAAGCGCGACGCGACCGCGAAGAAGGCCGAGCCCTCCATGTCGTAGAGAGCCTCTCCCGGCCCATTCAGCTCCGGCTCGTCCACCGTGACCAGCTCCGCGGTCGGCACGGGGGAATCGAACACCAGATTCGGATACCAGGCGCGGCCCGTGCCTCGTTCGGTGATCTTGTTCGCCACCCGAGCCGAGCCGACGGCAGCCGAAGCATGGCCGGCAATCCCGACGTTGATCCAGGCTCGATTCCGGGCCTCGCCCGCGTGGGCGAACGCGTAGGCCGTAGCCGCCGCACAGGCCACCCGTCCGACTCCAGTAACGACGAGCGTGATCTCGTCGCTTCCATAGATCCGGTACGGAGAGGGGGCGTCGGTACCGGTCAGGCCGAAGTGGCGGACCAGCGGCCGGGCTTCCGACTGCAACGCAACCATCAGAAAGGTCATTGTGCGGCCGCTTCCCGGAGGACGCCTCCGTAGCGCGCCGCCAGCTCATCGAGGGTCGCGGCCTCCTGGACTCGCCCCCGCTTGAGAACGCCGGCGCGGTACACGTCGATCTTCCCGAGCAGAGTTTCGATCGCCGCACGCCGGTCGCCCGGCTCAAGCTCGGTGTCCTCCAGGAGCTTCACCAGAGCGCGGATCCGGTATCTGTCGAGGGCTTTGGTGGCGCGCGACAGCTGATCGCGATGTCCGCCGTGCTTGATGAGCAGGGCACGTCCCACGAACAGCACGGGATTCGAAGCCGTGAACCGCAGCCAGAAGTCATAGTCTTCGCATGCCGGCAGGCTCTCGTCGAAGCCGCCGATGTCCTCGAAGGCCGAGCGATGGACGATCGCCGCGGACGGCGAAATCGCGCAGAGGGGAAGGCAGTTCCGGAAGATCCGTCCGCCTGACTTCGCGTGGCGGCGGCTGGGATTCACCCGCCGCCCGTCGCGCACCCAGATCTCCTCGCAGTGGCAAAGGCGCATTCGCCGCTCCCGCCCCAGAGCATCCATCTGAACCTCGAGCTTGTTCGGCAGCCACTCGTCGTCCGAGTCCAGAAAGGCCAGCCAGTCACTCTCGGCCGTGGCGATCCCCCGGTTACGCGCCGCGCTGACTCCCGACTGCGGCTGCGACAGCAGCTTCACCTCCGGAAACTCCTCCGCGACCATGGCTGCAGTCCCGTCCTCCGAGCCGTCATCGACGACAATCACTTCCGACGGCGCCAACGACTGGCTTCGAACCGATCTCAGAGCCCGGGCCAAGAGCTCCATCCGGTTGTGGGTCGGAATCACCACGGCAACCGTCCGATTCATGGCAGACAAGGGTATCCCAGGGCCGGGAGGACCCAGCGGGCCGCCAGCGATGCTCGATGCTCTAGAATGACCCGAATCATGAAAGACGAACGACGACGCTCAGTGCGAATCAAGAAGGCCCTCGAGATCATCTACTCGAGCTCGTCGCCGCCCATCCATGCACGTCTCGAGGACCTCAGCGAGACCGGCATGTTCGTCGAGACCTCGCACCCGCTCGAGCAGGGCGCCATGATCGAGTTCACGCTGGTGCTGCCGGACGAGAACATGAGCACGCCCGTAAAGGGCAAGGGCGAGGTGAGCTGGACCGACCAGGTAGGTGCCGGCGTGCGGTTCACCTCTATCAGCGACGAGGACCGCGAACGGATCAAGTGGTACGTTGCCGAGGTCTTCTTCGGCTAGCGGCTACTCGGCGCCCATGAACGGATAGGTGAAATCCGTCGGAGGATCGAAGGTCTCCTTCATCGACCGCTGAGAGGTCCAGCGCAAGAGATTGACCGCCGAGCCGGCCTTATCGTTGGTGCCTGACGCCCGGCCTCCGCCGAACGGCTGCTGCCCAACCACCGCGCCGGTGGGTTTGTCGTTGATGTAGAAGTTGCCGGCGCTGTGCCTGAGTTTGCGCGCCATATCCTCGATCTCGTCCCGGTCGCGAGCGAAGATCGCCCCGGTCAGTCCGTAGGGGCTCGTCTGGTCGCAGATCTCGAGCGTCTCATCCAGCTCGTGATCCGGATAGACGTGAAGCGTCAGCACCGGTCCGAAGATCTCTTCGCACATCAATCGAGAACCGGCGTCTCGTGAGATGACCACCGTCGGATCGACAAAAAAGCCCTCCGACCTGTCGCCGTTGCCGCCGAGGAGAACCTCCAGATCCTGAGCCTGGCGCGCGTGCTCCACGTAGCCCATGATGTTGTCGAACGAGCTTTCGTCGATCACCGCACACATGAAGTTGGTGAAATCGAGTGGCGAGCCCACCTTGATCCGAGCGACCTCGGCCTCGAGCCGGTCCCGAACTTCGGTCCACATCGACAGCGGAATGTAGGCACGCGACGCGGCCGAGCACTTCTGGCCCTGGAACTCGAAGGCTCCCCGTACCAGCGCGGTCACCAATTTCTGGGGGTCCGAAGAGGAATGGGCGAACACGAAGTCCTTGCCGCCGGTCTCCCCGACCACGCGCGGATAGGTCTTGTACTCGGCGATTGCGTTGCCAATGGTCCGCCACATGCCCTGAAAGACACCGGTCGAGCCGGTGAAATGCAGTCCCGCGAAGTGCGGACTGGCCAGGGCGGGATCGCCAACCTCGCGCCCACTGCCGGGAACGAAATTGATGACACCGGGTGGCATTCCGGCCTCCTCGAGAATCCGCATCACGTAGTAGCCGGACAGGACCGAGGTCGACGCGGGCTTCCACAGAACCGTGTTGCCCATGAGCGCCGGCGCCGTCGGCAGGTTGCCCGCGATCGAGGTGAAGTTGAACGGCGTCACGGCGAAGACGAACCCCTCTAGCGGCCGGTAGTCGACTCGATTCCAGACGCCGGGACTCGACGCTGGCTGGTCTTCGTAGATCCGGCGCATGTAGGCCGGATTGAAGCGCCAGAAGTCGATCAACTCGCAGGCGGAATCGATCTCTGCCTGAAACACCGTTTTAGACTGGTTCAGCATCGTCGCGGCGTTGGCGGTGTCGCGCCAGGGGCCGGCCAGAAGGTCCGCGGCCTTGAGCAGAACGCCGGCCCGCGCCTGCCAATCCATCTCGGACCAGTCCCTCCAGGCCCGCTGCGAAGCTTCGATCGCCTCATCGACCTGCTCGGCGCCCGCCTTGTGGTAGACGGCCAGCGCGTGGCCCCGATCGTGGGGGCAAATCACCTGCGCGGTATCTCCGGTCGTAACTTCCTCGCCGCCGATGATCAGCGGGATCTCGATCTCCTCGGTCATCATCGCGGCCAGCCGGGACTTGATGGACTCGCGCTCGGAACTGCCCGGGGCATAGCTCCGAACCGGCTCGTTGATCGGTGATGGGGGGCTGACGATTGCGTTCATCTGGTCTCCTCCGTGGGCGTATCGTACAAGGGCGGGTCGGGCCCAGCTAGACCCTGAAGATGAGTAAATCCCAACGCGTTTTCGATAGGCTAGAGCCAGCGCGATGGACATCAGGACTCACCTGAAGATCGACCGCGGACTCTGCGGCCAACCGCTGGAGCTCGGCCAGGGCTTCGCCCGCGTGGAGCTGGAGACCACGTCCGACATGGAGGCCGACGATAGCGGGTTGGTCCACGGAGGCTTCGTCTTCGGGCTCGCCGACTTCGCGGCGATGCTCGCGGTGAATCACCCCAACGTGGTCCTGGGCCGCGCCAGCAGCCGGTTTCTCAAGCCGGTTCGCTCGGGTCAGAAGCTCGAGGCCATGGCCGAGATCGTCTTGCGCGACGGGCACAAGAAGACCGTACAGGTAGAGGTCAGCCGCGAAGGAGAAGCCGTGATGAGCGGTGAGTTCGTCTGCTACGAGCTCGAGAGCCACGTGCTCGAGGGCCGGGAGTGAGGCTGAGATGACCGACGGCGGCGGCCGCATCGCCGAAGTGCTCGAGAAGCACGGCGTTCGATTCCTGTTCACGCTGTGCGGTGGTCACATCTCGCCGATTCTGGTCGGCGCCAAGCGCCAGGGAATCCGCGTGGTCGATGTCCGCGACGAGGCCAACGCGGTCTTCGCCGCCGACGCCGTGGCGCGTCTGAGCGGCGTGGTCGGCGTCGCAGCCGTCACAGCCGGCCCCGGAGTTACCAACACCATCACGGCAATCAAGAACGCTCAGATGGCGCAGTCGCCACTGGTCGTTCTGGGCGGGGCCACCGGAACCGTTCTCAAGGGACGGGGCTCGCTTCAGGACATCGACCAGCTCGCGCTGGTCGCGCCGCACGTCAAATGGGCCGGCACCACCGCCAGGGTCCGGGAGCTCATTCCGGCACTCGAAAGAGCGCTCCGCATCGCCCAGGAGGGAGTACCGGGCCCGGTCTTTCTCGAGTGCCCCGTGGATCTGCTCTACCCGGAAGGCGTAGTGCGGGATCTATACATGGACATGGGGGGCGGCAAGTCCAGGAGTCTGGGCGCAAGAGCGCTCGGGGCCTACCTCGGCTGGCACGTCAACCGCCTGTTTCGCGGCGCCGAGAGCGCGTCCGTCGCTGATCCCGCGCCGATCAAGCCACTGGCGCCTCAGGGATTCGATCTCGGCCGGGCGGCCCGGTGGATCGAGCGAGCGAAACAGCCGGTATTGATGGTGGGCAGCCAGGCCCTGGTTCGAGCAAAGCGCGCGGAGGTGGTCGCAGCGGCGGTCGAGAGTCTGGGCATTCCGACATTCCTATCCGGCATGGCCCGGGGGCTTCTCGGCCAGGGGCATCCACTGCAGATGAGACACAAGCGCCGGGCCGCTCTCAAGGGAGCCGACCTGGTGATCCTCGCGGGCGTGCCGTTCGACTTCCGCTTGGATTACGGCCGCCAGATCTCGTCGCGGGCGAGGATCATCTCGGCCAACCTCAGCGAGCAGGAGCTGCGCAAGAATCGCAATCCCGACCTGGGTGTGTGCTGCGACGCAGGCGCCTTCTTGGAGGGACTGGCGGCGCGAATCCAGGGGGACAGCCGCTGGGACTCCTGGACCGGAGAGCTGCGCGAGCGTGACGAGGCCCGCGAGAAGGACATCGACAGTCGAGCTGCCGAGGAGACCGACTTCGTCAACCCATTGGCTCTCTGTCGCGAGATCGACTCACAGCTCGCACCCGAAAGCGTCCTGGTCGCGGACGGCGGCGATTTCGTGGCCACCGCCTCGTACTCGCTCTCCCCGCGTGGGCCGCTCTCATGGCTGGATCCGGGCGTCTTCGGCACTCTCGGCGTCGGCGGAGGCTTCGCCCTCGGAGCCAAGCTCTGCCGCCCGGACGCCGAGGTGTGGATACTCTACGGCGACGGCTCGGCGGCCTACTCGATCGCGGAGTTCGACACTTTCGTACGGCACGACCTACCGGTCATCGCGGTCGTCGGCAACGACGCGTCGTGGGCCCAAATCGCCCGCGAGCAGATCGAGATCCTGGAGGACGACGTCGGGACGGTCCTGAGGCGGAGCGACTACCACATCGTGGCCGAGGGCTTCGGCGGCAAGGGACTGCTCATGGACACCCGCGATAGCATCGCTCCCACTCTCGCGGCGGCGCGGGCCGAGATGGCGCGCGGAAGACCCGTGCTGGTCAATGCCCTTCTCGGGAGGAGCGATTTCCGGAAGGGCTCGATCTCGATGTAGGAGAGGAAGCCTCGTGGTCCCGCCAAGATCAGCGCCAGGTGGCGACTGCGAACAGCAGGAAGCCGACAACCATCAAAACGCCTCCCACCGGCGTGACCGCCCCCAACCAGCGGGGTGAGCCCAGAGCCAGCGCGAAGACCGTGCCGCTGAAGATGAAGCTGCCGGACAACAGACACGCGCCGGCGGCGGTGAGGGGCAGCCCCAACACCCGGGACGCAAATCCCACGAGCGCCACTCCGAGCCCCCCGTACATCAGATAACGCGCCGCCGTCTCCCAGAGCTCGACTCCCCGAGGGTCGAGACGTGCCGAGAGTCCGTGAGCGCCGAACGCGCCCGCCAGGACCGAAGCCGCGCAGCAGGCGAGACCCGCCACCAACCAGTTCATGAGCCCAGGTCGCCGAGCTCGCGGATCGACGTGATCATCGAGCGCTCGAGCTCGAGACGAGGGAATCGGTTCCAAACTCCCAACTGGAAGGCCCTCGCCAGATAGTCCTCGCGAGTCAGCTCGTCCGTTGGTCGGTGCATGTCGGCGTCCAGGAGGATCACTCGTTTCGAATCCTCATCGTCACAGCGGCCGACGTAGAGGTCGCCGGCCGACGTCTCCACCACCACAGTGATGCCGTGAAGCTCGCTCTTGTCCTGGTGAAAGGTCCCCATTCGCGTTACGGCTCAGGACGCCGCGGGCGCCAGCTCGCGAGCGAAGGCCTGCGTCAGATCCGCTGAGACCTCCTCGGCGGAGCGGTTCTCGATCCGATGCCTCGGAACGAAATAGACCAGCTTGCCGCAGTTGAAGAGTGCGATCGATGGGCTGGAAGGTGGGATGTCGGCAAAATAGGCGCGAGCCCTTGCCGTCGCGTCGGCGTCCTGACCGGCGAAGACCGTCACCAGACGATCAGGTCGCACCTCCGCCTGGACGGCGGTGCGAACTCCCGGCCGGGCCTGGCCGGCCGCGCAACCACAGACCGAGTTGATCACCAGAAGCGCCGAGCCGGAGGTGTCGGCCATGAAGTCCTCGACGTCCTCGGCGCTGCGCAACTCCTCGAATCCGATCGACGTGAGCTCGTCACGCATCGGCTGAACCATCAGCGGGCTATACACGGTGGTCTCTCCTTTGTTCGTCCGGCTGTCTCCCCGCAGCGCGGGGAGTGGCGTCGATTCTACATCGGAAGAAGCGCGCCTCTCAGTCAATCGTCTCGCTCCGCACTCGGCGGAGTCGATCCCATCGGCCCGGCGGAGACCTCACCTCCGACCTCGAACCGCTCCGCTCGCCGACGACTTCGCGACGCTGGTCGGTGTGCTCAGAGCCGTTGAGCGTGTCAGGTAGCGTCGAGGCGGCGCCTGCCTCCGAGCACAGCGAAGTGTGTACGACGCTCCATTGGCGCTCCCGCGAGGCCGCCGACGCCGCGGAATGTCGCCGCGCCCCGAAGGCCCTCGAGCACCGTGGTAGTGGTTGTTTATTCAGCCACTACCAGCACCGTCATTCGGACGGTCTCCTGCTACCATCGTCGCGTGCGGAGATGCCGAACCGCGGCGGTCGCGACGCTGCTAGCCCTCGTGATCACCGCCTGCCAGCCCGGCACCGCGAGAGAGCCCAGCAAGGACGCCGGCCGGGCTTCCGGCAATCTCGAGGACCTCGCCCGGACGGCCACGGACCGCAAACTCCGCGCCGGCTTCCTGATCGTCGACGGCGTCTACAACACCGAGCTCACCGCGCCCTATGACGTGCTCGAGCACACGCTCTACCACGTGCCGGAGGACCGTGGCATCGAGGTCTTCACGGTCTCGCCCCAAGGCGAACCGGTGACCACCGCCGAAGGCCTGCGGATCTCCGCCGACCACAGCTTCGAGTCGGCGCCGGCAATCGACATCCTGGTCGTGCCCAGCGCCGAAGGCAGTCGCGACAGCGACCTCGAGGACACCGAGTTGATCCGCTGGGTAGCCGACCGCGGCGCCGGCGCCGGCGCGATCATGTCGCTATGCTGGGGCGCTTTCGTGCTGGCAGAAGCCGGTCTCCTGGACCGAGCCGCCTGCACCACCTTTCCGAAGGACTACCGCATGTTCTCCGAGAGGTTTCCAGAGCTGGACCTGCGCATCAATGTTTCCTTCGTTCACTCGGGCCGGGCCGTGACGTCTCAGGGCGGCGCTCGGAGCTTCGACGCGGCCATGTATCTCGTCGACGCCCTCTACGGGACCGACGTCGCGACCCGAATCGGTAGCGGACTGCTGATTCCGTGGCCGCCGGACGACGGCGCCTTGGCGTACCTGAGCTCTACGGAATGACGGCCGAGCCGCCGACTCGGGTTCAGGCTCTCGAGCCACGGGGCCGGCTGCTCATGGGACCCGGGCCTTCCAGCATTCACCCGAGAGTCTATGAGGCTCTCGGCAAGCCGTTGGTCGGTCACCTCGATCCGCAGTTTCTGGCGATCATGGACGAGCTGCAGGCGATGCTCCGTACAGTCTTCGGCACTGCCAACCCGCTGACGGTCGCGATATCCGGGACCGGCAGTGCGGGTATGGAAGCCGCGCTCTCCAACCTGATCGAGCCGGAAGACGAAGTCCTCGTGTGCGTCAACGGAGTCTTCGGCAACCGCATGTGCGAAATCGTCGACAGGCTCGGGGGGACTCTCCACCGCCTCGAACGCCCTTGGGGCGAGGTCTTCGACCCTGACGAGATTCGCGCCGCGCTCGCGACCAATCCGGGGGTCCGTGTCGTCGCGATCGTTCACGCCGAGACCTCGACCGGCGCCTCTCAACCACTCGACCATCTGGGCAGCCTGTGCCGAGAGCACGACGCTCTCCTGGTGGTCGACGCCGTCACTTCACTCGGCGGTCAACGGGTGGATGTCGATGCGCGGCATATCGACGCCTGCTACAGCGGCACACAGAAGTGCCTGAGCTGCCCACCGGGGCTGGCGCCCCTGACCTTCGGCCCGCGCGCGCTCGAACGACTGGCCGAACGCAAGACCAAGGTGGTGAGCTGGTATCTGGATCTATCGATGATCCGTGACTACTGGAGCAACGGCAAACGCTCCTACCATCACACCGCGCCGATCTCGATGAACTACGGCCTCCATCAGGCGCTGTCGCTGGTGCTCGAAGAAGGCCTCGAGGCCAGGTTCGAGCGGCACCGTCTCCACAGCCGAGCTCTGGTAGCCGGTCTTGGCGCCCTGGGCTTTCGGCCGCTGGTTGCCGAAGCCCACAGGCTCCCGATGCTCAATGCCGTGCGAGTTCCCGAGGGTGTCGACGAGGCCCAGGTCAGGCAACGTCTTCTGAACCTCTATGACATCGAGATCGGTGGCGGGCTGGGTGACCTTGCCGGACAGATCTGGCGCATCGGTCTGATGGGAGAATCCTGCCGCCGGACCTCCGTGCTGGCCCTCCTCTCGAGCCTGGAAGAAATCCTCGGCGGTACCGGATCGGATCGGCGAATCGGCGACGGGCTCGCCGCCGCCTACCGGGCGTACGCCGACGCCTGAGGAAGCCGACCGCCCCGAGACACTACGAGGAGAAGGTGATCTCGAGATCGCGCCCCTGCGGCTCGACCGAGAGAACCTTGACGGAGGTGCCCACCAGGTCGGCGACCACGTGGAGCGCGCTGCCCTCATCGCCCTGGTGCAGTCCCGTACGTAGACGCACGACGTGATCGCCGCCGATCGCGACTTCCCGGGCATACGGCGTGTCGACGCCGCGGATCTTGAGGACCTCACGAGGCGTCCCACCGTTCACCCGGACGACCTCGAAACCGGTACGCGCGACCTCGGCGTCGAGCCGAATCATGACCACCGTCGTGTCACCTTCGGCTCGCCAGGAGATGTTCTCTACCCTGCGCGGGGTAACCCGCGCCGCAGCGGGTTGCGGTCGAGGCGAGGCCTCTTGTTCCACCGCGCCGGCGATGGGCTGGCGCGCGGAGAGCTCCGCAGGCGCTGTCGCCTCGGGTTCCCGCCCGCCGCTGACAGCTGCAGGATCGCTCTCGCCCCGCGGCTCCTCGGCACTGGCCACTTCGGGTCCGGTAGCTTCACTGGTGTCCGCGGCGCCATCGTCCGGGGCCACGGCGGCGGACTCGGCTGACTCGCCGCTTCCGGGCGTAGGGGTGATGCCGCCCATCGTCTCGCCCGGTGCGATTTCCGCCATGCCGGTGGCCTCGTCTCCTCCGCCCAGGCCGAGCCAGCCCGTGATGGTGTCGCCAAAGTAGTAGGCGGTCGCGCCCAGAAGCGTCGCCACCACGACCAATGCCGCGATCCGGCCTCCGACGTTGGCCTGGCTCGTCGCACTGGCGGACCCCGTATAACCGCCGCTGCGCTCATCGGCCGGCGGTTCGATCCGGTGGACACCCGAAAGCTCCTCAGCGACCTGGGCGATCTCGTCTGGAATCCCCACGCGCGCGCCCAACTCGGCGTCCAGCGAGTCCGCCGCGGCCTCGAGCGATCCCTCGTCGACGAACGACTCGGGCAGATCCGGCGCCGGCTCGAAGAGGTCTTCGTTCTCCGGGGCCGCCGACAACACGGAATCCGCGCCCGGAGGCAACTCCTGCAATTCATCCTCATCGATCTCTTGAAGCTCGTCGGCCTCGGACGAGGAATCGGGATCGATTGTGCCCGGCGAGTCGGCTTCGCCCTCGGAGCCGGTTGCGGAGGCGATCAGCCCTGAAGGGATTGCCATGGTCTCGAGGCCGACCGCCTCGTCCGGGTCGAGCCCAAGGGGTTCCAGGCCCGCGAACTCGGCGGGCTCGATCGGCGCCTCGGGCAGCTCGTCCAACTCGGCGTCGACCTCGACCGGCGAAACCGTCTCGAATTCGACCGGTGGCTCCAAGCCCGAGTCGCCTTCGGTGGCAAAAAGAGCGTCCGCTTCACTCGCCTGAAGCGTCTCGGCGGTGAGCTCGTCGTCCAGTGGGCCAGCACCGGTTGGCTGTTCGTCCGGCGTGTCGTCGAGTTCCGGCGTAGTCTCCGCCGAGCCGCCCACTTCCGGCTCGCCGACTTCGAAAAGCGAACCGCCGTCGCGTACGTAGTTGTCGACCAGGCGCGCAATCAGGCGCTGGCTGGGCTCATCGATTTCCCGAAACCGTACCGCGGCCCCGCTCGCTCCTTCCGCGGCCTGCTCGAAGCCTAGCCGGACGACCACCCCACTCCCCTGGATCAGGCGGAAGTCGTCCTTGAGCCGCACCTCGAAGTCGATGTTGTCGCCCACCGTGAAGGCGTTGCTCTGGGCGACGTCGGCATCGCGAATGAAGATCCCCTGCTCGGAGATAATGGGCGAGTAGACGTCGATGAAGTCACGAAAACTGGGGAATTCGAGCACGACCAACGCAGCGGACTGGTCCTGCGAAAATACCTGCTCCCCTTCGTCCATGTGCAAGCTCCTGAAAGTGAGTCGGCGGACGGCGGCCCGCCTGCTCACATTATATAGCCCCTGATGTCAATCGCCGCCCGCAGCGGGCGGCGCAGGCATGTCGGGCTCGAGATCGATCCCGAGGCCGTCCGCCATGCGATTGAAGTACGCGAAAAGACCGGCCACCTGCACGATGTCGTGAATCCCGTTGTCGTCAAATCCATGCCGGCGCAGAACCTCGAGGTCGGAGCGGACGACTTCGGCTGGCGCAAGCGTCAGCTTGGCGGCGAAGTCGAGCATGGCCCGATCCCCGGGCTGGAGGTCCGCCTCCCGATGGTCGCTCTTTATCGCCGCCACCAGCGCTTCGGCTCCTTCGTCGTGGACCTCGGCCCGGAGGTCCTCGCCGTGGGCCTCGGTTCAGTAGTGGCAGTGATTCAGCCTCGAGACGGTCGTCGCGATCATCTCCCGCTGCGCGCGGCTCAGGCCAGACTCGGGCGAGCGCATCACCTCGAGATAAAGCTGCGTCGAAGCGCGCAGGGCCTTCGGACGCGGACTCTGAATCGAGAGGATATTGTAGACCCTGCCGGCCCGCTTGATCGCGGCTCGGTACAACTGAGCCAACAGACCCTCGGCTGCGTCGGGAGCCACCGTCTTGATCCAGGCCATGACCGCAAGATGGGACTACAGCGGGCCCGGGTTGTCAAGCACGGTTGAAAAGCCCTGCCCGGAACCGGGACAATCGGTGCGCGACATGTCCCGATTGCTCACGAGATGGTTCCGGCTCTCCGAGAACGACACCTCGGTCGCCACCGAGGTGCGAGCGGGCACGGTGACGTTTTTGACCATGTCGTACATCCTGTTCGTCAATCCGCAGATCCTATCGGCGACCGGAATGCCGGCCGAGGACGTGGCCTCGGCGACCGCTCTGGCTTCGGCCGCCGCGACCCTCCTGATGGGCCTGGTCGCCCGCTACCCGTTCGCGCTGGCCCCGGGGATGGGACTCAATGCCTACTTCACGTTCGGCGTCGTCCAGGGGATGGGCGTGGCCTGGCCTGCTGCGCTGGCGGCCGTATTCATCGAAGGCATACTCTTCCTCCTTCTAGCGGTCTCCGGCTTCCGAGCCGCTCTTATGCGCGCGCTGCCGAAGGCCATCAAGATCGCGACGATGGCCGGCATCGGGTTGTTCTTGGCGACGATCGGGCTCGCCAACGCTGGCATTGTCGTCGATCACCCGTCGACGTTGGTGACCCTCGGCGATCTGGGGTCTCCCGCCGTCCTGCTCGCGCTCGGCGGTTTCGTGCTGATGGCGGCGCTCTATGCCGCGGGCTTCCGCGGCGCGATTCTCGCCGGCATCCTGGCCACCACGGTAATCGCCTGGCAGACAGGTCTCAGCCCGGCCCCCGAGCGCATCATCACCGCTCCCCGACTCCCTACCGAGACCCTGCTCGCTCTCGACTTCAGCGACCTACTGACCGGGAAGCTCCTTGTGGTCGTCCTGGCCTTCCTGTTCGTCGACATCTTCGACACCGCCGGCACACTCATCGGGGTCGGAAGGCTCGGCGGTTTCCTGGATTCGAACGAAGAGCTGCCGCGCGCGAACCGCGCGTTCGCTGCCGACGCCGTCGGAACTACGCTGGGCGCAGCTCTCGGCACGAGCACGGTCACGAGCTACGTGGAGAGCGCCACTGGTATCGAGGAGGGCGGCAGGACCGGCCTGACATCGGTGGTCGTGGGCCTTCTGTTTCTTTTGTCCCTGTTCTTCACCCCCGTGTTCGTCGCGGTGCCGGCTCTGGCCACCGCTCCGGCTCTCATCCTGGTGGGAGCCATCATGATGGGCAGCAGCCGCGACATTGAGTGGTCCCGAGTCGACGAGGCGATACCCGCGTTTCTGACCATCGCGCTGATGCCGCTGACCTATTCGATCGCCAACGGCATCAGCTTCGGAATCATGTCTTTCGTCGCGCTCAGGCTCGTCCGCGGTCGAGTTCGGGAGCTTAATCCTCTGCTACTGATCCTGGCATTGTTGCTGGCAGCTTTTTACGCCTTACGGCCCGGTGGCGGCTAGGGTATCGGGCAAGGACCCCGGGTATACAATCTCCGGCCAAGGCGAGGCACGGTGCAAATCTCGGAGATCATTCGTTATGCCCGCGGCGAAGAGCCGGCGGACCTGTTGCTCGCCAATGCGCGGGTCGTCAACGTGCTGAGCGGCGAGATCATAGAGACGAGCGTGGCCGCCGTGCGCTCGCGCATCGTCGGACTGGGCGATTACGAAGCGGCCGAGGTGATCGATCTCGAGGGCGCCTTCCTGGCTCCGGGCCTGATCGACGCCCACGTGCACATCGAGAGCAGCCTCGTGCCGCCGGCTGAATATGCCTCGGCGGTGGTGCCCTCCGGCACCACGACAGTGGTCACGGACCCCCACGAGATCGCAAACGTCCTCGGGCTGGACGGCATCCGATTCATGTTCGAGAACGCCAAGCGGGGTCCGCTGAGCATGTACGTGATGGCGTCTTCGTGCGTCCCGGCGACGGAGATGGAGACCAACGGCGCCTACCTGCGCAGCTACGATCTCGCGTCGTTCAAGGCCGATCCCTGGGTACTCGGTCTCGCCGAGGTGATGAACTTTCCGGGCGTCGTTCATGGTGATCGGGAGGTCATGGACAAGCTCGGCGGCTTTGCGGAAATGGTCATCGACGGCCACTGCCCCGGCCTCAGCGGCAAAGAGCTGGCTGCGTACATCGCCGCCGGCTGCCAATCGGATCACGAGTGCACATCGGTCGACGAGGCTCTCGAGAAGCTGAGACTGGGGCTGACGATTTTCATTCGCGAGGCCACCAACGCTCACAATCTCCGCACTCTCCTGCCGATGGTCACCGAAGCAAATCACCACCGGATCTGCTTCTGTACCGACGACCGGCAGCCGGCCGATCTTCTCGATCAAGGGCACATCGACTACATGGTGCGCGTGGCCATCGAAGACGGCGTCAGCCCGATCACCGCGATTCGAATGGGGAGCTGGAACACCGCAGAGTACTTCCGGCTCTACGATCGCGGCGCGATCACGCCCGGCCGGCGGGCGGATTTCATGGTTTTCGACGACCTCGAAGCACCCAGAGCGAAGGCCGTCTATCGCGGCGGCCGCCTGGTGGCCCGGGACGGGGAGATGATCGCGCCGACCTCATCCAGGCCCGAATACCCCCTGCGAAGCACCATGAACGTCAACTGGGACAAGATCGACTTCGCGGTTCGCGCTCAAGGAGACAGTGCTCGAGTCATCGGTGTCGTTCCGGATCAACTGGTCACCGAGGCGCTCACCGAAGAGCTGTCGATCCACGGCGGCTACGCTCTGGCCGATCCCGGGCGGGACCTGCTGAAGATTGCGATG
The DNA here is from genome assembly GCA_046756565.1 of Thermoanaerobaculia bacterium. GTDB lineage: Bacteria > Acidobacteriota > Thermoanaerobaculia > Multivoradales > JAHEKO01 > CALZIK01. The sequence continues at coordinate 30,084 of JBHHWO010000027.1, forward strand.
ATCGAGCGGCACCGATCGACCGGCGCGGTCGGCAAGGGCTTCGTCAAAGGAATGGGGCTGCGGGAGGGTGCCCTGGCTTCATCGGTCGCCCACGACCACCACAACCTCGTGGTGGTGGGAGCCGACGACGGCTCGATGTGGTCGGCCGCCCGACGGGTCGACGATCTCGGCGGCGGCATGGTCGTGGCAAACGGTCAACATATCCTCGCAGAGGTGCCACTCCCCTACGCGGGGCTGATGAGCGACCAGCCGATCGGAGCGGTGCGAAATCAGCTCGATGAGGCCATCAAGGCGGCGCACGACCTCGGCTCCGAGCTCCACGATCCGTTCATGGCCATGAGCTTCTTGGGGCTCGAGGTGATACCGCACTTGAAGCTCACGGATCACGGTCTGGTGGACGTTGACCATTTCGAAGTCGTGCCTCTCTGGGTGTAGACGAACCGTCCAAGTTGGAGGTGTCTCCTCCCGACTGGTTTTCAATCGCCTCTCTGTGGCAACTCGGTGCGATTGAAGGCCGCCGGTGCCGTCTTCTCGCTCGCCCCTCGAAGACTCGGGTAAACGCTCGCGCGCAAGACGGCACGCGGCCGGCCCTTCAGGCACAGTACCCATCACTACCCAGGACCGGAGCCCACCCGCGCGCGAACCGTTCCGCGTCCGGTAGCGTCGGGGCGTTTCCCCGACGTTCGAGGGTGCTCGAGGGTGCCCGATGATAGACGGACCCCGGCCCACGGATCGATCCGCTGGAGCTTCGACGCCACCACAGGCGAGTGCGCCAGACCTCGAGGAGGTAGAGGCGGACGATAAGAGGGAAGCGGCTACTCGAACAACTGAAGCGTCAGCCGCCGCACGACCGCCTCGAGCGCGAAGGAACGGTATTCGGCGGTCGAGCGGACGTCGTCGATAGGCGTCACCGACGCGGCCGCTTCGCGCCCCGCCCAGTCCGCGGTGGCCGCGTTTGGCTCCCGCCCGATCATCTCGCGCTCGAGGTCGGGGAACCGAATCGGCACCGGAGCTACGCTGCCAGCCGACAGGCGATAGTCAGCCACTTTCCCGGCGTCGACGCGTCCCGCCAGAGCCACGACGACTTTGCTGATCGACTGTGCCTCGCGGGTGCCGACCTTACGGAAGAACTGGCGGGTTCCGGACTCTGGAATCGGCACCCGTAGCCATGCCAGGAGCTCGCCATCCTCGAGCGCGGTCTGCCGGTAGCCGGAGTGGAACTCGGCGTACGGAATCTCCCGCTCGCCGCCGGCTCCCGCGGCGACCGCGCGCGCGTCGAGTGCCATCAGGACGGGCAGTGAATCGCCGGCCGGCGAAGCGTTGACGACGTTGCCGCCGAGAGTCGCCCGATTCTGGATCTGCCACCCTCCGACCTCGGATGCCGCGGCCGCCAGTGCCGGGATCTTCTCCCGAACAAGATTGGACTCACGAATCTCGGTGAAGGTGCTCGCCGCTCCAAGCTCGGCGAAACCGTCGCGCTCCCGGATCCCGGACAGCTCTCGGATCCCGAGAACGTTCATCACCGCAGGAATCGACCTGGCGGCGTCTGCGTCATCCGACATCAACCCGACCATGAGATCGGTACATCCGGCGACCAGGCGAACGCCGGGAACCGAGTCCAGGATTTCGACCGCCTCGGCCAGAGTGCTCGGCGAGCTGTACTGCGTCACCGAGTCTCCTCGGGACAGATCCCACGGTAGACACCCTCGTAGCCCGTACAGCGGCACAGGTTGCCGGCCAGCCGCTCCTGAACCTGCTCACGTGTCGGCCGCGGGATCTCCTGGAACATCGCCCAGGCGGTGACTACGATTCCCGGTGTGCAGGCGCCGCACTGCGCGCCACCGGCTTCGACGAACCGGGCCATGAACTCGCCGGCTTCCTCCCCGAGATCCTCTACTGTCCGGATTTCCCGGCTCTCGCTCTGAAACAACGGCACGAGGCACGAAAGCACCGGCTCGCCATCGATCAGGACCGTGCAGGCACCGCACTCGCCCTCTCCGCAACCCTCCTTAGTACCGGTGAGCCCGAGGCGCTCGCGCAGGACATCCAGGAGACGATCCATCGGATGGCCTTCGACCGTGTGGTTGAGCCCGTTGACGCGAACTTGTGCTCTCATGCCCCGCTTCCGTTCGACCCCACTCCGCGGGCGGCCTTGAGAATCCGCTCGGGGGTCGCCGGGATCTCGTCGACGGTCACGCCAACCGCATTCTGGATGGCGCCGACTGCGGCCGGGGCACCGCCGTCCATCGGCAGCTCGCCCACGCCCTTGGCACCGAAGGGCCCGCCGTCCCACCCTCTCTCGATCAACTCGACGTCGATGCGCGGGCTGTCCTTGAAGGTCGGAATGATGTAGGTGGCCAACCGATCGTTCAGATAGCGGCCCTCCTCGATCTTGACTTCCTCGAGCAAACCGTAGGCGATCGCCTGCAGCGTGCCGCCTTCGACCTGGCCTATGCACAGGGTCGGGTGGATCGCCTTGCCCACCTCGGCGACAACTGTGCACCTCGTCGGCCGGGTCTCGAAGGTCTCCTGATCGACTTCGACTTCGACGACATCCGCTCCCCAGGAGTAGGTCGGATACGCCTCTCCCTGGTAGGTCTCGTCGTCGAACTGTTGCGTGTCCGAAGGCTCATGCCGCAGCGTCGTGTCGAGCGGCCCGTGGCCGAAGTAGCAGTGCCTGGCAATCTCCCGAAAGGTCGCGACAGGCAGGCCCTCGACAGTGACCTTGCCCTCCGCGAAGCCCACCTCCACCGGAGGCTCGAGCTCTCCCTGCCACGCGGCGAGGACCTTGTCTCTCATCTCGATCGCAATCCGGGCGATCAGCCCGCCGATGATCATCGTCGTGCGCGAGGCCACCGTCGGGCCCGAGTCGGGGACGACAGCCGTATCCGGATCCGGGAACGCGAAGTCGTCGGTTCCCAGACCGCTGGCCTCGGCGGCCATCTGGGGAAAGATCGCGACGCAGCCCTGCCCCATGTCGGTCATGGAAGTGAGGATCTCGATGCGTCCGTCGGCATTCAGCCGAGCATCCACCGGCGATCGCATCCGGCGTTCACCGTTGCCCGTAAAGCCCGCGCCATGAAAGTAGAGCGAGATTCCCAGCCCTCGACGCACCGGATCACGCTCGGCTCTCGGGGCGTCCTCGTTCTTCTGCCAGCGTTCCCTGAAGGAGGTCATCTCGGCGACTCGCTCGAGACATTGGTGCGCCGAGGTCGTGTTGTCGAGTACCTGTCCGGTCGGCAAGGTGTCGCCGGCCCGCAGCGCGTTTCGTTCTCGAACCGTGAGGGGATCCACCCCCACGGCTCGAGCGATGCGGTCCATGTGGCGTTCGGCTGCGAACTGCACCTGCGGCGCTCCGAAACCTCGAAAGGCTCCATTAGTAGCGGTGTTGGTGCGCACCGCCCGGCCGCGAATCCTTACGTTCGGGCAGCGGTAGGGACCGGCGGCGTGCAGCACGCCCCGCGACAGAACCACGGGAGAAAGGGTCGTATAGGCTCCGCCGTCCATCAAGACGTCGATGTCGACAGCACTGAGAGTGCCGTCGTCCCTCACCGCACTGCGATGGATCACGCGCGCCGGGTGTCTCTTGGTCGTCCCGATGATGTCCTCGTGCCGGTCGTAGACGATCCGGACCGGTCGGCCGGCCGCGCGAGCCAGCACTGCGGCGTGCACCGCGATCATGCTCGGAAAATCCTCTTTGCCCCCGAACCCGCCGCCGATCGCCGTCGCCTGCACGCGTACCTCACGGCTTTCCAGACCGAGGGCGTAGGCGAGTGACTTGTGCACGTAGTAGGGACACTGCATGGAGCCGGCGACGACCAGAGAGCCGTCGTCCTCGAACCAGGCGGTCATGGCGTTGGGCTCGATGTAGATATGCTCCTGGTGCCCGCACCGGTAGGAGCCCTCGACGATTCGTGCGGCGGCGGCCAACTCTGACTCGGGGTCTCCGTGCAAGATCTCGAAGTCGGAGATCAATTCCGCCGCGGGATCTTCGAAGTCCAGTAGCGGCTCAAGAGGCTGATAGTCGACCTGAACGCTCTCGGCGGCCAGCCGGGCCTCAACACGGGACCTCGCCGCCACCAGCACCACGGGCTCGCCGACGTGACGCACCTCGGAATCTGCGAGAACCGGCCAATCGTCTTCGATGAGCCGGACGCTGTTCGGGCCGGGAAGATCGGCTGCGGTGAGCACCACCACGTCGTCAGCAAGAGCCTCATGACGGACCCCCTCGACTCGCGCTCGAGGGTGCGGACTGCGGACGGTTGCTCCGTAGAACATGCCCGGCAGGTAGAAGTCGTCCGCGTAGCAAGCCTCGCCGCGCACCTTGGGCGCGCCGTCCGGGCGGGCCGGGCTGGTTCCTACGATCGGCATCGTGCGTCACGAAAGTCTGAACCATGTTGACGCGTGAAACAAGTGCCTTTGGGTACACTACCGCCAAGAGTGAGCGTACGATGAGTGACATCGGCATTCTGGGCTTTGGCGCGTATGCACCGAGCCGCGTGATGACCAACGACGACTGGTCTCGATATGTCGAGACCTCGGACGAGTGGATCACTTCGCGCACCGGCATCAAGACGCGCCGAATCGCGGCCGACGACGAGACGACGGCAGACATGGCCGAGCGATCCGCAACCGCGGCAATCGCCGACGCGCAGATTGAACCTACGGAAATCGACGAAATCATCGTCGCCACGGATACTCCGGAGGTCTACGCGCCCGACACCGCGTCGTTTCTCCAGCATCGACTGGGTCTTCGAGAGATCCCCGGCTACGACCTCGGCGGGAGCGGGTGCGCGGGCTTCGTCATGGGCCTCGACATCGCGCGCTCGCGGACGGCGTCGAACGGCTCCACGATTCTGGTTATCGGTGTGGAGGTCTTGAGCAAGCTGATGGACTGGACCGATCGCAATACCTGTGTCCTGTTCGGTGACGCCGCCGGCGCCGCCGTCGTCAGCGATCGAGACGGCGCTGCTCCGATCCTCGCCTGCGCTGCCGGTACCGACGGCTCACGAACCGACATACTTCAAAGGGAGGCCGGAGGGACTCGCAAACCGTTCACAAAAGAGCTCGCCCAAACCGACGACTTCCTCAGGATCGACTTCAACGGCCGAGAAGTCTTCAAGGAGGCCGTGCGGCGAATGTCCGCGTCCGCTCGCGAGGTGCTGGACCGCGCCGGCACTACATTGTCCAAGGTCGATCTCGTGATCCCTCATCAGGCCAACTTGAGAATCATCAAAGCCGTCGGAAAGGCACTCCAGCTAGAACCCGAAACGGTCTTCTCCAACGTCGAGAGCTTCGGCAATACGGGATCGGCCTCGGTACCACTCGCGCTTGCTCACGCACGGGATTGCGGAAGGCTTCATAGCGGAGATCTGGTGCTCTTGACAGCATTTGGGGCGGGGTTTCACTGGGCTTCAGCGCTGGTACAGTTCTAAGGAAAGAGAGCTGTCCGATTATCGCGATGTAGTTCGGATGAGCCGATGATCCAAACACGACAAGCGACCTGGAACGAATCGGACGGCTGGCTCGGCCTGCCGCCGGCCGAGGAAGCGGCCGAAGCGGATCTCGTGTTCCTGTTCGGAGCGAGGGAGCATCTCGAACGCGGACAATCGCACCAGCAGATCGCCTCGCATTTCCCGAACGCGATCATCGCCGGCTGCTCGACGGCCGGCGAGATCTGCGGCACCGAGGCTTCCGATGCAACCCTGATTGCCACCGCAATGAGTTTTCATGACACCACGGTCGGTAGCACCTCGGTGGATCTGTCCGACTATGCGGACAGCCGCGCCGCCGGCGCGGCCCTGATCCAGAAACTGCCGAGTGAAGGCCTTCGACACGTCTTGGTCCTTTCCGACGGCAACGTGGTCAATGGAAGCGAGCTGGTCAACGGCCTGCGCAGCGCTGCTCCCGAGGGCGTTCAGGTCACGGGCGGACTCGCCGGCGATGCCGAGCGCTTCGAGAGAACACTCGTGGTCTATGGTGACCAGGCGCTGCCCGCGCAGGTGATCGCCGTCGGCTTCTACGGAGACAACCTCCGCATCGGCTTTGGCTCGTTGGGGGGCTGGGACCCATTCGGTCCTGAGCGGCTGATCACGCGTTCCGACGGCAATATCCTCTACGAGTTGGACGGCCGCTCCGCGCTCGACCTGTATCGCAAGTATCTGGGACCCTACGCACAGAACCTGCCGACGAGCTCGTTCTTGTTTCCGCTCGGGCTGCGAGCAAGCGAGGGCGAAGAGGGCATCGTGCGAACCGTACTCACAATCGACGAAGACCGGGATGCGATGATCTTCGCCGGCGACATGCCCGAAGGCCACTACGCGCGGCTGATGAAGGCGAACTTCGACCGCCTGATCGGGGGCGCCGAGCTGGCCGCCGAGCACAGCTCGACCGGCCTCTCCGGGCGGACAGCGGACTTCGCTCTCCTGATCAGTTGCGTCGGCCGGAAAATCGTGCTCAAGCAGCGCGTCGAAGAAGAGCTCGAAGGAGTGCGCAGGGTACTCGGTGATGAGGCCGTCCTGGCGGGGTTTTATTCCTATGGCGAGATCTCGCCCTTCTCTGCGGAGACTACCTGCCGCTTGCACAACCAGACCATGACGATCACGACGTTCGTGGAGGACTAGATGCGCCTCCACTCACTATTGGAGCGCCAGATCAAGAAGACGCTCTCCTGCCTGGGAGAACCCTCGCCCGAGCTCGAAGAACTGCTCAACCTGATCAACGACACCTACGAGCAGGACGACCTCGACAGAGAGCTCCTGGAAAGAGCTCTCGAGCTGACCTCCGAAGAGCTGCTGGCGGCGAACGACGAGCTGCGAGCTCAGCGCGCGGCACTCAAACGGGAAGTGGACACGCGCACGGCCGAGCTCGTCGACACCAGCACCGAGCTGCGCGTCGAAGCCGCCGAGCGAGCGGTGATCGAGCAGGCACTGCGCGAGAGCGATCAACGCTACCGCGCCTTTGCCGAGTACTCGCCGACCGGAATCTTCCATTCCGACGCGGCCGGCCAGACCCTGTACGTGAACAAGGCCTGGAGCGAAATCACCGGGCTGTCGCTGGAGGAGGCACTCGGCGACGGCTGGCAGAGCGCGATTCACCCGGCCGATCGCAACTTCAAGGTCACCGAATGGAACGAGGCCATGGAGATGCAGCTGCCCATGCGTGGCCGCGAGTACCGGATCCTGCGGCCCAACGGAAGCATCGTCTGGGTCGAAGGCTATGCGGTGCCCCTCCTGGACGACCAAGCCGAGATTCTCGGCTATGTCGGGTCGATCTACGACATCTCGGCCCAGAAAGAGGCCCTGGAGATCGTCCGTGAGTCTGAAGAGAAATACCGCACCTTGTTCGAGCAGTCCCACGACGTCATCTACATCAGCACCCTCGATGGTCGGTTCATCGATATCAATCCGGCCGGCGTGCAACTGTTCGGCTTCGACACGAGGGAGGAGTTGCTCGAAGCGGACCTGGGCCGCGATCTCTACGTCGACCCCAAAGACCGCGAGCAACTGGTGGAGGTACTGCTCGAGAAAGGTTCGGTGCAGGCGGTCGAGCTCAATCTGAAGACTCGAGGTGGCAGACCGCTGGTGGTGATGGCGTCGATCAACAACGTCCTCGACGACGAGGGTCATGTCACGGCCTTCCGCGGCATCCTCCACGACATCACCGAGACCAAGCAACTCGAGCGCGAGCTGAGACAAAGCCAGAAGATGGAGGCCGTGGGTCGCCTGGCGGGCGGCGTCGCACACGACTTCAACAACCTCCTGACCGCCGTCATTGGGTACGCCGACCTGATCTCGATGACCTTGCCCCAGGGATCTTCGGTCGGCCGCCACGCGGATGAAATCAAAGCCGTATCGAAGCGGGGCGCCGCTCTGACCCATCAGCTGCTCTCATTCAGCCGGCGGCAAGCGGTGGCGCCCAAGATCGTCTCGGTCAACGAGAGCGTCGCCGACATGAAGACACTGTTGAGCCGCTTGATCGCGAAGGACGTGGAGCTGGTCACCGAGCTCGACGCCGCGGACGACTTCATCAAAGCAGACCCGACTCAGCTGGAGCAGATCATCATCAACCTGGTGATCAATGCCAGGGACGCCATGCCGGATGGCGGCATCCTCCGGATCTCGACGAGCATCGTCGAGGGCAAGGCACCCGCAGACAAGCGGCACAGTCTCACCGGATCGGGTCCCTGGGTTCGGCTCTCGGTGAGCGACACGGGCTCGGGGATCCCGGAAGAGATTCAAGACCAGATCTTCGAGCCCTTCTTCAGCACCAAGGCCGATACCAAAGGCACCGGGCTCGGACTCTCCACGGTCTACGGCGCGGTCCAGCAGAACAGCGGCTCGATCTACGTCTCGAGCCGAATCGGTTTGGGCACATCATTCGAGATCTTCTTCCCAACGGTCGAGGAGCGGCCGGAGGAGATTGGTCTCGAGACCACTCCCGTCGGCGAGCTCAAGGGCTCCGAAACCGTGCTGGTAGCCGAAGACGAGCCGGCAGTGCGTTCGCTGCTGACCAACCTGCTGGTCCAGCAGGGCTATCACGTACTCGCGGCCGAGAACGGCGAGGAGGCCCTGGAGCTCGCCCGCTCCTACTCGGGCAGGATCGACCTCCTGCTGTCCGACATCGTGATGCCCAAGCTCAACGGTATCGATCTGGCTCGACGCCTCCGCGAGGAGATACCGGAGATCCGAATCGGCCTTCTCACCGGTTACACACAGAGCGAGACCGTTCTCGAGACCGTCTGTGACTTCTATCTGATCAAGCCCTTCGCCCCGAAGCTCCTGGCTCAGCGCGCTCGACAGATACTCGACATGGACTCATCGGACGCCGAACGCCGCACATCCGCGGCCGGTTGAGGCGACGATAGTCCAGATCCCGAAACCGGTAACCGGCCGCCGAGCCGTTAGAATTGGTCGACCCAACAACCACCGGCCCTGCGGGGCTCGAAGGAGGGAGTGCCATGGAGCCTGTCCTATTGTCGTCGTTGTGGCTGCCGATCGTGGTCTCGGCTGTCGTAGTGTTTGTCGCCAGTGCCATCGCCTGGATGGTGCTACCCCACCATCGATCCGACTGGTCGAAACTGCCCGATGAGGAGTCGGCACGAGGGACGCTCGCTGCGGTTCCGACCGGCGAGTACACGATCCCCCATGCCGCGACTCCCGACGATCGCAAGAGCGAGGAATGGCAGAAGAAGGCGAAAGAGGGGCCGCTCGCCTTCGTGACCGTGGTCCCGGCGTCCAGTATGAACATGGGCAAGAGCCTGGGCCTCTGGTTCGCTCACTGCGTCGTGGTCTCGATCTTCGTCGCCTACGTCACCGGGCGAGCTGTCGGCTCCGGCAGCGAATACCTGAAGGTCTTCCAGATCGCGGGCACCGTGGCTTTTCTCGCCTACGCCGCGGCTCACATCCCAGGAGCGATCTGGATGGGGCACAGGTGGGGGCGGACCGTCAAGGACGTCATTGACGGCCTGGTTTATGGCCTCTTGACGGCAGGCGTCTTCGGCTGGCTCTGGCCCTAGGCTCGTCGAGCACCTTCGCGCATCAGCGCGATTCGCATGGGCCCTATTCGTTGGCTCGCACCCCCGCGCGTCCGCGGCGATCGGCAGGCGAATCCTCCAGGGGACGGCTCGGGCTGGTAAGACTGCAAGGGACGGGCCCTCGCCTGCGCTCCGCTGCGCGCACACCACTGGTGTCCTCTAAACGCTGTCCCGGGCACTTGCGGAGAGCCCCCTGCGCGGATTGCCTGCCGCCTCGCCTTGGCCGACGCGCT
>JBHHWO010000028.1:0-39707 GCA_046756565.1 Thermoanaerobaculia bacterium
AGGTCTTCGAGAAACTGCAGAGTCCCCGAAGCGTCCTTGATCAACTGGCTTTCGGTGATCTCCAGAATGAGGTGCTCGGGGGCTTCGACGTTCTTGGTGATGTCGCTCACCGACACGAACACCTTCCGCCAGCTTTTCCTGAATCCGGGCGCGACAGCCAGGCTCCCGCGAAGGACCTCCTGCTTGCCTTCCGTCTCCTCCCCGCGAAGCTCCGTTTCCAGGAACGCCTTGCCGACGGAGAGGCTCGCGAACGCCGCGCTCGCCGCGCCGATCCAAGATCGGTCAGCCCGCGCTCGGATACCGCTCGTGACCTCCTGCTGGGTATTGGCGCCGAAGAGCCTGAGGGCTGCCCGGTTGGCGTCGATCAACTCGACGCTGTTCATGAGCCGCCGCAGCCTGTCCGGGTGCTCCTCGAAATAGGACCTCAAGTCGCCCCGGGCCGACTCCGGAACTCGTTTTTCGATCTCGGTCATCGATGCACCCTGCAAGCCGGTCCTCGCCGATTCATCGAAAATCCAGCAGGTTCTGATGAACCTCGCCACCAACGCCTACCAGGCTATGGGCGAGGCCGGGGGCACTCTCGAGATCTCCCTGGACATGGTGGAGGTGGATGTCGCGATGAACCAGAAGTATCAAAAGCTCGCTCAAGGACAGCACGTACGTCTTACAGTTAGCGACACCGGAGAAGGTATGAGCGGTGAAACGCTCGAGCGTATCTTCGACCCCTTCTTCTCCACGAAGGAAGTGGGCGAGGGGACCGGATTGGGTCTCTCGGTGGTTCACGGAATCATCGACGAATCAGCCGGTGAGCTGGTTGTTTCCAGTCGTCTCGGTGTCGGGCCACGATTCGAGATCTACCTGCCGTGCTGCGAAGAGGGCACCCTCCCCGAGGTAACCGAGCGATTGGGCCGACTCGCAGGCTCGGAGCGGATCTTGATCGTGGACGACGAAGAGATCATCGCCCTCACGGCAGCGAAGCATGCCGGGGATGAACGGCCTCGAGCTGGCGAAAAGAGCGCGCGAGTCTCTGCCGGATCTGCCAGTGGTGCTGATGACCGCCTTCGGCGACAAGACGATTGCCGACCCGGCCGTCACCTCCTTTCTCGGGAAACCCTTCGAACCGGAGGAGATCGGGGCCGTAATCCGCGCAGCGCTGAACAGCTCCCCAACGAGGGACACGGACGAGAACGACAAGGTCGGTCCCTCCGCGAGCCCCGAGCTCTCTCGAGCCCTCAAGCTCAGCTCCGGCCGCTAGACTGCTCTCTCCTGAGCCGGGTTCCGCCCTCGCCGGAGAGGTCGTGGAAATCGGACGCAGCTGCCCTCGGTGGCGAGGCCGCATCCCGCCTCGCCCAGGAGGAACGGTGCAAACAGCCAGCAGGGTCGTGATGGCGGCCTCGGAAGCAACCGCTTCAGGCTGCTAGGATTGCAGTCGATGGATCGCATCCGCCAGCGTCGTTATACGCTTTCGCGCTCGGATGAGCAGATCGTCGCGGACGAAGTAGCCGATGCGCGGGCCGCGACTGCTGCTGAGCGGGTGGCGGCGGCGACCACACTACTGGACACGACCTATGGCCTCTGGCTGTCGCGAGGGCTAGCCGATGACGAAGGACTTTGCCGATTTCCTGGCTGCGCTCAACAGAGAAGGCGCGGACTACGTAGTCATCGGCGGGATGGCGGTTCTGTCGCACGTGCCCTATCGAACGACCCGTGACATCGACGTTCTGATCGCACCGACGCTGGAGAACGCCACGCGAGCGCGAGATGCCGTCGCAAGTTGGGGAGGTTTCGAACCGGAGTTCTCGGTGGAGGACTTCGTCTCGGGAGACATCCTGTCGTTCGGCGGCCTTCTCAGGGTCGAGATCCACTCACGTGTGCCGGGAGTCGAGTGGCCCGAGGTCTGGGAGGGGAAAGTTGCAGGAGAGTTGGCGGGAACTCCTACCCATTTCGCCGGAGTTGACCAGCTGTTGGCGATGAAACGGGCCACCGATCGGCCCGAGAAGGATCGGCCGGACATCCGGCGCCTCGAGCGCTTGGCGCGGACAGAGAAAGAGTAGGCCCCCGCCGCAATCGCCGAGTGCTCCGATTCCTTGGTCAATCCGACCTCCATGTCATCGGAGTGTTCCTGTCGAGTGCGAGTTCGGAGAACCCGAAAGCCGTCAAGCCCCTCTGCCCTCTCCACGGGCGGGTGCTCATCCCACCCCGGGGGGTGGCGCGGCCGGCTGAACTCGCTGCTATAGAGAGACGATATCTGCAGGGACGGACACGACGGCGGGGGGCCGCTGAGCCTCTTGCCCATGGCTGGGCGCCGTCCGAAGGAGGGGGGCACGAATGACGACCAGGCGAAAAATCGCGATCGCTCTTGCAGTTGTCTTGACTCCGTTTCTCCGCACCGCACCGGCTCGGGAAGGCGGCACCCCGGCCGTCTCGTCGCCTGAGCACCCAAGGCAGGGATCCAGACGGAGCAAGTGGGTCTACACCGGCGGCCCGGTCGGCGGGCTGGGATATGACGTTCGCATCCAGCCGGACAACCCGGACGTCATGTACGTGACCGACGCCTTTGCCGGTGCCTTCAAGAGCGTGAACGGAGGAGTGAAGTGGTCGCCCATCAACAAGGGGATCGACACCAGAGGCGGGCCGTCGGGCGACGCCATTCCGGTGTTCAGCCTGACGATCGACCCGAACGATCATCGCAGGCTGTGGGCCGGCACGCAGTACTCGAGCGGCGTCTTCCGAAGCGACAACGCGGGCAAGAAGTGGAAACGGATGGATCGGGGGATCAAGGAGTCGTTCCTCTCGGTCCGCGGCTTCTCGGTCGAGCCGGGGAACTCGAAGGTGGTCTACTTTGCCGCCGAGGTCTCAAGCTCGGAATGGAACAACGGTCAGCCCCTCCCCGGCCGTATAGGTCTGGACATCACGAAGGGCGTCGTCTACAAGACCGTCAACGGAGGCCGCAGGTGGAAGCGCATCTGGCGCGGCGACAACCTCGCCCGGTACATCTGGATCCACCCGGCCAATCACGACCTGCTCTACGTCTCGACGGGTATCTTCGACCGCGAGGCGGCCAACAGGGACGCCGCCGCAGGGCATCCCGGAGGCGTGGGAATCCTGCGCAGTCGCGACGGCGGTAAAAGCTGGGAGACGCTCGACGAGGCCAACGGATTGGGTGACGACGAGCTCCATGTCGGCAGTCTGTACATGCATCCCGAGAACCCCGACCTGCTGCTCGCGGCCTCCGGCAACGACCCCTACACCGTCGGGGGTCTCTACCGGACCGTCGACGGGGGAGACACCTGGGAAGAGGTCCTGGACGTGAACAGCCTCAGCGCGGTAGAGATCTGCTCGAGCGACCCGAACGTGGCCTATGCGGGAAGCATCGACGGCTTCTATCGAAGCATGGACGCTGGGGCCAGCTGGCAGCAACTCGGCGGTTTTCTGTGGGGCCCGGACGACACCGCCGCCGGCTTTCCGATCGACATCGCCTGCGATCCGGTGTTTCCGGACCGCCTTTTCGTCAACAACTACGGCGGCGGCAACTTCCTGAGCGTAGACGGCGGACAAAGTTGGACCGTCGCCAGCCGCGGGTACACGGGCGCGCTCATGGCCCAGATCGCGGTCGCCCAAGGTGACGCCACCCGTGTGTACGCGAGTGCGCGCAGCGGCTTGTTTGGAACCGAAAACAGCGGCAGGAACTGGCATGGGCTGGGCTACGGCGTCGCCCATGACCTCGAGGGTCTGGCGATTGCCGTGGAACCCACCGATCCTCTCCATGTGCTTGCCACCCTCGGAGACGCCGGGCCCGATCCGCTCGAGAGTTTCGACGGCGGACGAAGCTGGCAGAGGCTGAACACCGGCATGTGGGCAGGTGGCCCGACGTCGGACATGGTCACGAGCATCGTCTTTTCGCCTTCCAGATCCCGAACGATTTTCGCCACTGTCGGGGAAGCAAGTTGTTGGACGAAGGGAGTGTGCCGGAAGTCCTCCGGCCGGGGCGTGATCGTGTCGCGCAACGGCGGCAAGACCTGGAAGACCACCGGACTCAAGAAGGGAGAGGTCGTGGCGCTGGCGATCGCGCCGCAGACCCCCTCGTTGATCTACGCGGCGGTCTTCAAGAAAGGCATCTATCGGTCGACCAATGACGGTAGGCGCTGGAGGCGCGTGAGCGCGGCGCCGTTGCTGCCGCCCGCCGGACCGGGTCAGGAATCGCTGACGCTGCGAAGCCTTGTGGTAGACCGCCTGGACTCGAACAAGCTCTTCGCGGGCTTCGACACGGGAGGGATCGCCACCAGCGTGGACGGAGGCGAGACCTGGACCGCGGCGTCGGCCGGGCTACCCGCGGAGGCGACCGTGAACCACTTCGCGACGCATCCCAAGGAGGCCGACGTGGTCTACGCCGCTTCGCAGAACAGCGGCGTCTTCGTCACCCGCAATGGGGGCCAGACGTGGAATGCAGTCAACGGCGGGCTTAAGATGCGTGCGGCCCGTCACCTGGCCATGGCGTCGGATGGGAGTCGGCTCTATGTTGCCACCGAAGGTGGTGGTGTTTTCCGCTTGAAACGGCCGTGATCTCGGGGACCGGCGGGATCCGACCGGGACGCTAGCAGGCTAGCCCTCGTCCGGGCTTCCGTGTAGCACGACGAGAGACTCTTGCGCCATGACGATGTCCGGCGCGCTCCAACCCTTCTGCTCCATCAGGTCGATGAACGCGCGCCGGAAGATCAGCGTGACCTCGACCAGAGCCTCTCCGCTTTCCGGCGCCTCAAAGGTGTACCTCGTGGCGTCACTCGCCCGAGCGGGGATGCGGTTGTCGCTCACGAGACGGGTCCGGTTCCAGTAGGCCCCGGTGGGCGAGACCCGTGTCCACAGCTCCTCTAGGACCTTCGCGTACGCCTTGCCCGGCAGGCCCGCGTAGCGGCCCTTCGCCGGTTCTCCGACGCCGCACCACTCCGGTAACCGCGGGCCACGCACCTGCGCCAGCGCCCTGCCGTCGGCACCGGTCGCTCGGACGACCAGAATCAGGTGCCGCAGCGGCGAGTCCGTGGGCACATCATGTCCGACCCGGTCATTGTGGATCTTGACTCTGACCCGCAGCAGGTGCGCGGAGAGAGTTGCCTCGGTGACCAGGTTCACCGACTCCCTCAGAAGGGCCTCCGCCGCCGCTCCGGGAAAGGAATGCGTCGGAATCGAGTCGGGATCGCGCTTCTGACCGCCTCGCCCCGGAGCGAAGTTCGACGAGATCCCGTCGGGCTTCATGTGACAGCTCTGACAAGGCTTGCCCTCGGCCGGGTAGGGGCTGGCCCGCCACTCCGCGAACGATTCGTAGATCGGCACGCCCCAGAAGCTGGCGTCGTGACACGGAGCACAGATCTCGCTCTGCCTGGTGAGCGGCAGGTAAGTATCGGGGCCGACATCGACATCGTCGTAGGGCCCGAAAAAAAGCTGGCGGTCTGAGCGCGGCCGCATCAACTCGACCGACAGGATGCCCGGCATGTTCTCGAAAGGCCGACCCGATTCGGCATCCAACCGGACGGCCCCGATCTTGTGGCAGAAGTCGCAGTGAACACCCAGAGCATCGACTCCCACAACATGGTTCGGGTCCGCGCCGTAGGGTCGCTCGATGGCGGCCGTCGGGAGATGGCAGGCGCCGCAGTTGCCGGCGGTGGCGGGGAAATCCAGCTTGTAGCCGGGGCCGAAATACGGCCGCGTGGGGTCCGGGGGCAAAGGGAAGGAGCCATAGTCGCGGTCGTAGCCGGATCGGGTGGGAGGACTCCTATTGCCACTCAGGTCGGTGCCGTTGTACATGCTCATGAAACGCGGGTTTCGAACGCCGAGAGCGTGGCCGCTGGAGTCCCACTCTTCGTACAGACCCCCGCGGTGGCAGTCACGGCAACCCAGGGACAGCCGGTCGGCCAAAGGCAGAAACGCTCTGTCGAACGAGATCATCGCCGCCAAGCCGAGGCTCGCCCCGGTGACCCACTCCCCGAGCGCCGAGCGTGCTCGAACCGCCGGGGGAACCCACGTGTACTCCGGGTCGTCGGCGACCGGGTGCGGATCCAGAGTGATGCTCACGTTGGTCTTCCAGGGGAGCGCTCCAGCTCCCCCTATGTAGTGCCCCTCGTGCCAGGCGGTTGCGCGAACGCGAAACGAAGGAGCGAATCCCGTGAGCGTGAAACCTCCGTCCTTGTCCGTGACCGTGGCAACCTCGGTGGTCTTGATTCGAACGGTCGCGCCGGGAAGGGGGAGACCGGCCTCGTCCCGAACCACGCCGGAGACGCTTCGGACCTTCGATACACGCGGCACCACGGCCATCAGTACGATGACGCTCGCAATCGTCAGCAGGGTCCACCGACGTCCCATGATTTTCGAGTCTACGGCTCGAAACCGTAGAGTGCCTATGATACGCCCGCAGATGCCGATCTGGATGGTCCGGCGGGGATCGACGACTTCTTCACCGAAGACGACCCGGGAGGTACCTGCAGTGGCTCGCTCAGGACAGTGACGGGTACGAACTCCGAATCCGGGCGTACTGGCTGATAACGAATCATGTACACCTGCAGGCGGCTCCAATCCAGTCCAGCTCGCTCGGCCGAGCGATCGGAAGAACACACATGCAGTACGCCCGCTGGATCAATCGCCGCGGATTTGTACCTGTCCCCCTTTCTTCTCCCCTTCTTCTTCCCCTTTCTTCCAAGCAGCTTCATCCCAGGGATTCGAAAAGCGGTCGTCTGCGACGAAGGCCCGATCCGTAAGACTCCCTAGGAAGGCGACGAGATCGCGCTTCTGCCGACCGGTCAGCCCGAGCGGGCGCACCAGCCTGCTCCGATAGCGCGTCGCGTAACTGCCGCCTCGGTTGTAGTGATCGATGACATCGTCTAGCGTTTCGAACCGCCCGTCGTGCATATAAGGTGCCGTGAGCTCGATGTTTCGCAGCGTAGGTGCGCGAAATCGGCCGCGATCGCGCTTCTTGCCCGTGTGCCCGAAGACGCCGGTGTTCCGGGCTTCCGGGTCCCTGCGCGCGCGTTCTGCTTTGCCGGGAATCAGGCCGGTGTTGTGAAACGCAAGCTCCGGCGGCTCGAAGTCGTGGTATTGAACCGGACCCGAGAAGTTGAAGCCCGAGTGGCAGCGGAAACAGCTCGATTGATCCGAGAAGAAGAGCTCCATCCCGCGCCTGGCCCCAGGGCCGAGGGTGGCGGCTTCCTCTCCTCGGGAGTAGCGATCGAACGCGGAGTTGCCGGAAATCAGGGTACGTTCGAACGAGGCCAGAGCTTTCGAGATCATGTCGATCGTGATCGGACCCTCTTCGGCGGGAAACGCCGATCGGAACATGCGTCGATAGCGTTGGTCGTCGTCAAGACGTCCTAGAATCTCCTCTTCGTGCCCGGTAACGCCGAGCTCGATGGGGTTCTCGTTGAACATCGGTACCAGAGCTTGCGCCTCGAGCGTGGCTACGTTCGGGTCCGCCCACGTGTAGCTGGCGTTGTACGCGACGTTGGTCAGCGACATCGAGTTGCGTGGATGCCTCTCGCCGGTCGTGCCGATGGCCCTGGGGCGGCCATCGGAAAAGGCCAAGTCCTGGCGGTGGCAGGTTGCGCAGGATTGCTTGCGGTTCACTGACAGCCGCGTGTCGTAGAAGAGATGGCGCCCGAGCTCGATCTTGGCGGCCGTGAGCGGGTTGGACCCGGGAACAGCCGGGACCGGAAACCCCGTTGGCACCTCCAGGAAAAAGGACGGCGGCGCGGCCCCGGGCCACCCGTGGGGAGCGGCACCGGGGCCCGCGGCGCACGCGGTGAGCAGAGTGCACGCGAGGAGAGCAGCAGGAAGGCGAGCGCCAAGGTCTTCCGATCGCCCGCCGGTTCCCCTCGTCCTACCAGGAGCCGTTTTCGGAGCTGGTCGCCAACCGGGCATCTATCGAGGCGATTTTGCTTTGGCCGGCAACCCACTCGGCGATCTGTTCGAGCTCGGAAACAGCCATGCCTGCAGGGTCGTGTCGGCGGTCGCGTACCCAAGCGTGGAACGCCTCGAGAAGCTCATCGGCCTTCTCGGCATTGAACAACTTGAGTCTCAAGTACGCGGCCTTCGCATCTTCCGGCCGATTGAGGGCCAGGTAGGCCTCGGCACGGTACTCGATGGCCTCGGGATAGTTCGGGTTGAGCGCCAGGGATCGATCGTAGGCCGCCAGCGAGGCCTCGTAGTCGCCGGTTCGCCGCAGTGCGTATCCGAGACTGCTGTAGGCCTCGTAATAGTCCGGCTTGTTCTTGACCGCTTTCTCCAGTGGGGCGATCATCTTTTCGAACTGAGCCTGCACCTTGGCCGCCGTCTTGGCGTCGAGGGCTCCCGGCTCGCCCTTGACCTTTTCTTCCAGCTTCCAAGCCTTGTTGCGATAGTGCAGGGCTCGATTGTAGGACTGGACCGCCAGTGCCTCGGGCGACTGGCTGGGCATTCCGGGGGCGCCCTGCGGGATTCCGGCGCCGCCTCCGGCTCCTGAGGCCAGCGAAGCGCCCGCCATGCCGAGACCGGTCGCCGCCATCAGCAGCATCGCTTTGATTGTTGACCGCATCGTGGTTCTCCTTCTCCTTTCTTGGGTCGTTGCTCGTGGGGCAACCTTGGGGCCGCCCGATGACTACGTGCGGAGCGTAGGGGGAACAAGCCCCGCGAGTCCTGCGTGGAGCCTGAAGGAGGACTGTGGAGAGTATGGAGAGATTATGGAGACTGCCTGCCGAAAGCCCCTGCGGGTGCTGCTCTTGCGAACTCGTATCGAGGCATTGCGTAGAATCCATACGGACTTGCTGCGCCCGGATACCTAGTTACGACGATGTTGG
The DNA here is from genome assembly GCA_046756565.1 of Thermoanaerobaculia bacterium. GTDB lineage: Bacteria > Acidobacteriota > Thermoanaerobaculia > Multivoradales > JAHEKO01 > CALZIK01. The sequence continues at coordinate 8,817 of JBHHWO010000028.1, forward strand.
AAACAGTCGAGGAGTACGCCGAAACACGGTTCGAGCTGGGCGGCTGGCTCGTCGAACCCCAGCTCAACAAGATCACCCGCAACGGAGAAGCGCGGCAGCTCGAGCCCAAGGTCATGGCCGTTCTCGTGGTCCTGTCGCGGAATGCCGGCTTACTCACTACCCGGGCGGCACTGCTCGAAGAAGTGTGGGGGAATGCCTACTTGGGCGAGGATCCGACGACCCGCGCGGTCTCCGAGCTGCGCAAGGCGCTGGGCGATGAGCCGAAGACGCCTCGGTTCATCGAAACGATTCACGGCAAGGGCTACCGGCTGGTGGCCGAGGTCCGGCGTGAGGCCGGCGCCGCGGGGAGCAGCGCCAGACCGAGGCTCGGCCTGCAAGCCGGTCTGGTGCTCGCCGCCATGGCAGCCGCCGTCGGCTTTGTCTGGCTCGAGCGGAGTCCAACCCCTGACTTAGGAGAGGTCCGCCAACTCCCGGTGACCAGCTTCCCGGGACGGGAGCACCACCCGGCCCTCTCGCCGGACGGCAGTCGAGTCGCGTTTGCGTGGAGTGGCGGTACCCGGGGACCTCTGGACATCTACGTCAAGCAGCGCAACAGCGAGAACCTGCTGCGCTTGACCAGCACTCCGGAGTGGGAAGGCGTGCCGGTCTGGTCCGGTGATGGAACCGAGGTGGCGTTCGCGCGGATGGGCCGGACCGGGGCGAGAGTGGTATCGGTCCCGGCCATCGGCGGCCCCGAGCGAGTGCTCTACGAGTGCGGTGAGGATTTCAATGGTTTCGATTGGTCGCCGGACGGAAACCGGCTTGTCCTTGCGGAGCGACGGGCTGGAGATCCGACGGCGGTGGTCTACTTGTACGACCTGCGCAACGGGCGCAGTCAGCGCCTGACCGACCTTGCAAGCGCTCAGATGGAGGACACGGCGCCATTGTTCTCGGCCGATGGCCGACGACTGGCGTTTCGCCGGAAGCTCGGCGACGCCGAGTACGAGATGTTCGTTGCCGACATCTACTCGGGCGAGATCCGGCAGTTGACGTTCGACAGCGAGGACAATGGTGGTTTCGCTTGGAGTCCTGACGGTGAACACCTGGTCGTGTCCTCGAACCGCTCGGGCACGTTCGGGCTGTGGAGAGTGTCTGTCGGCGGTGGCGAGTCGAACTGGCTGGGTATCGACAACGCCTTTCTGCCCAGCATCGCGCGTGACACCGGAGATCTCGTCTTTGAGCGGCGAAGCGACGACATCGACCTCTGGAAGGTACCCAATCCCTTTCACTCACAGCCGGGAGAGGCGGCCCGCTGGGCCAGCTCGACGTTCTACGATCTGGATCCGCAGTACTCGCCCGACGGGCGGAACGTGGCGTTCGTTTCGAGTCGCTCAGGGAGCTTCGAGCTCTGGTTGGCCGAGTCGGATGGGACCGAGTTGCGACAGCTCACGTTCTTTTCAAAGCCGAAGCCGGGCTGGAGTCCGGCAGTTCAGCATCCGCGTTGGTCGCCGGACGGAAAGAGCCTGGTCTTTTCCGCCCGGGCGGAGGACGACTTCGACGTGTTCACGCTTGGAGTCGACGGAGGAGTGCCCAGGCCGTTGACCTCGAGCCTGGCCGACGAGACCAGCCCGGTGTGGATGCATGACGGCGAGTGGATCTTCTTTGTCGGCAAGCAGGAGGGGCGAGGTCGTCTCTGGAGGGTACGGCCGGATGGCACAGAGCTCGAGGAGGTTCCAACCGAGGGCGCGGTCGACACCATCGACTCCCAGGACGGCAGGACTCTTCTTCTGGCGAGCGACTACAGGCTCGAGTCGCTCGACAGTCTGACTCTGGAGAGGGCAACGTTGGTCGAGTCCATGTCCTCGACTAGCTGGGGTCTGGGAAGGAATGCTGTCTATTCCTTTGCCGACGGGGCTTTCGTTCGAATCTCGCTGGCGGACGGAGTCGGTGAGCGAAAGGACCTGGTGCCGGCCGGGACTCCGGCCGCGGGCGTTCATATCGCCACCAGCAGCCTGAGTCTTTCGCCAGACGAGGCTTGGATCCTCTACGCCGGCATCTCGCAGAGCGAGAGCGATGTGATGATCGCCGAGAACCTGTTCTGAGCGGCGGGCGGAATGCTCACCCACCATCGAGCGCTCGCGGCGGCGGCCAGGGCCTGTCGCATCGACGCCTTGGGAGCCTAGTACTTCAGATCGCTCTTGGTGAACTCCCGCTCCGGCGTCTTGCCGAGCACCGTCCTGAGAAGGTCGTTCATCGTGTCGAGATCGTTGTCGAAACCGCCGTGGGTCTTGCTCGCGGTCCTGGTCTTCGGGCGCTTCCGGCTGGTTCCGTCGCTCTCGTGAATCTGAAACGCCTGGCCGCCGGGTACGCCGCTGAGGTCGAGCGGAGGGTCCTGCATGCCGAGGATACTCTCGCCCGGTTTCTCCTCGAACGCGTTCGAGACCAGGTAGAGCAGTGACTTGCGGTAGAGCGGCGTCACCGTGTCCTTCAATTCGAGCTTGGGCTCGAGGTTGTAGATCTTCATCCGGCTGATCCCGTACTTTCTACCGTCTCGCTGCTTCAAGAGCGGCCTATACACCTCCTTGAAGGCCTTGTGAGTGCAGGCCGGGGCCAGGAGAGAGCAGCTGTGTATCCGCGGCGGATCGGCCACACGGCCGAGAGCCTCGAGGAGCGAGGCCAGGAGAATGGCCCCGGTGCTGTGCCCGACCATGTGGACCTTCTTGCGGAGCGCACCCGGCTGCGCCATGGCTTCCAGGAAGGCGGCGATGGTCTGCGTCCCGGCACCTTCCGGCTCGAACGGCCGCCGCGCCCCGTTCTTCATCTCTCGCCAGACCGCGCGGCCCGCGTGGCGCGTAGCCTTCTCGATCAACTTGTCGGTAAAGTCGGTAAAGCCACCCGCCCGCTCTTCGACTTCCTTCTTTTTGCCAATCACCAGGTCTTTGATCTCTTCCAGGAGACCTGTGTCGTACATGAAATGAAACGGATAGATGCGGTTGGCCTTGAAGACCTCTTTCATTGCCACGATTCGGCGCGCCGAAGCCTTGATGCTGTTGAGGCCTCCGTGCGCATAGAGAAGCAGATGGTCATACTTCTTGCCTTTGTCGGGATCCGGATCCGCCAGAAACTCGGCGGTCTGCTCCACCGTTCTCAAATCGGCCCAATACCGGCCCTCGCTATCGAACTTGCCGTCATCGATGTGCACAAAGTGGCCGACGATCTCGGCCCGCTTGGGACTGCGCTTGAAGAGGCCCTCCTCGGTGCCCTCCTGGCTCGACGCCGGCGGCGTGAGGTGCCAGATCTGAGGCGTCGACAGCGCGAGGCGGACGACCCAGCAGTCCCGCACGTTGGCCAGCCAGTCCTCGTAGCTCCAGAGCGCAATGCCGTTGTCGCCCCAGCTCGGGCCCCAGGAGTTCTGGACCCAGAAGCCCTCATGGTTGTAACCGACGATGGCAAAGGCGTGCCCGCCGATGGTTCCCGATTTGAACGGGATCTTTCCGTCGGTGACCGAGCCCCGCTGCCAGCCCTTGTGAACCTGAGCACTGGCATAAAGCGCGCCGGCCTCGTTGATCGCGGCATGGTAGTCCGAGAGCCGCTTGCGAACGCGGTAGTAGGCGCCCAGCGTGGTGGCGCGCGCGTCCTTGGCCTGGTTGATCTCGAGCGACCAGCCCTGTTCCGACGCCCGGTACGGAGCCAGCTCGTCTCTGCATACACCCATGCTGTGCCAGCCCCGAATCGCGCCGCGACAGCTCGAGCCCGAGTACTCCTCGCCCTTCCATTCGTCGTACTTCTTGGCCATCTCGTAGAGCATGCGCGGGCTGACCAGGCGGTCACTGCCGCGCTCTGCCAGTTGGCTATTGATCACCGCGGCCAGACCGAAGCCGGTGCACGCCCCCTCGCGGCCCTGATCGAGCACCACCGGGTCCTTGGGTGCCTCGCACTCCTCCTTGAGACGCAACAGCGCGGGCTGGTAGGCAAAGTCCCGGAAATCCGGTGCGTCCTCTACCGCATTCAGCAGGTACCCATTGACGCGCTCGAACCCTTCGTCGGCCTTCGCCCTCCTGGCTCTGCCCTTCTTCTTGCCGGTTCTCTTCTTCGCCATCGCTCAACGCCTCCCTTCGGTCGATCCTCCGGTACCGGCCGGCGCAGGAGCGAACCTCGATCGGACGGCTCCCATGCCACGCCGTCTCGAAAAAGTCTATTCCATAACAGATTACGAGGGTAGCCCCGGCCGCAGGTCCTCACGGTCCCCTGTGCCGGGGATCCGCCCGGCGGCTGCTGCTCCGTCTATCTCTCCGCCGCGGATTCCAACCGCGCCAGAATCTGATCCCGGCGGCTCAGGAGCGCGTCGATCTGCTCCCGGCTCAGCAACTCACCGAGATCGCTTTCCGCGAACTCTCTATCGAGCTTCCGCAGCCGCAAGACGAGCTCGGCGGAGACCGCCGTCGAATCGTCAATCTCCCAGTCGAGACGATGGGACGTCGTAAAGGCCTTCGAGTGATCGATGAACCGGATGCGGTCGCCGTTGAGCGGCTGCAGGAGGTCGCTCGGTGTTCGATCCCGGTTTCCGATGAGAGCGTCAAACAGCTCGCCCAGGACGAGCTGCCGCTTGGCGCTCTCGGATTCGAACAGGCCGAGTCGATACGCCTCCGAAGTCTCGCGGTCGATCGCCCGTTCGATCCAGGCCTGCAGAGAGCCAAGGCGCTCGTCGATCCGGCGCATCACGGTCACCGGCACTATCTTCAGCCCCAGCCGCCGGTCCAGCCGATACGCGGCGACCTCGTGCTGGTGACGATCGGTGCTGGCGGCGCTCTTCTGTTCGACCGTCTTGAAGACGGCACGTCTACGCTGACCGTCGCGCTCCACGACAATCAGACGCGGTCGAGTGCTCCCCCGCCCGAGGTCGCGCGACTCGACGACGGTGCCGGTCTCCAAGAACTCCGAGAGCTCCTCATCGGATATGCCGAAGGCCACGGCCCGATGATGTGTACCCGAAGGAAGCTCGGTGGCCGGCGCCATCGTGTTGCCGTTCGACGGATCCAGCACCAGCACCTCGCCCCTCTCGACTACCAGCGCCAAGGGACGCTCACTCTTGCCGATCCCGTGATCGATCCGGAAGAGCTGCCCGTGGAACCGCGAGGTGATCTTGCCGTCTCGTGTCGGACTGTGGGCCACGACCATCGCCTTGGCTTCGACCAACTCCAACGAGCGCTCGACGGTATGCTGCTCGATTCTTTCGTCCTCGAAGGAGTTGCCCCGGTACCAGAGCGGGCCGCGGCTTCGCAGAATCGGACTGTCGGCTGAAGCGATCAGGCTTTCGGCGGCCGCTCGAACCTCACTCGAAGCGCCGGTCGCCTTTTCCAGAACCCGATTCGCCGCTTCACCGATCTCGAGAAAGCGCATTGCCGGCGTCACCGCTGCTTCGGCCGCGAGCCGGCGGCGCGATTCGAGGTGAAGCCGCAGCTGAGCCGTCACCTGTCGGTTGATTCCGGGGAGCCCGAGCGCTGCGAACTCCTCGCTCAGACCGCCGTGCAGATACACGACGCCGTTGATCTTGACGATCACCGGTAGCTCCAGCAACCAGTCGCCGTACTCGCCGCCGAGATCGAAGCTCGCCTGGCGCTCGAAGAAACCGCGCGGGAAGTACCGGTTGAACCGCGAGAGGGTCGCCCGTGGCGATCCGCCGAGCGAGGTGCCCGAGAACGACCGCCATGCGGCCTTGCGCGCCTCCGAATCGCGCCGATCGGCAAAGCTCCGGTAGGAGCCCGGATTCACGTCGCGAGTGTCGCGCAGCAGATTCATCACCTCGTGATTCCCCAGCAGCACGTGCACTCGTCCGCCGGCCGCTTCGCTCTCGGTTTGCAGCCGTCGCAGCAGGTCCATCACCAGTCGATCGCCGCTGCCGCGGTCGATGAAATCGCCCGCCACCACCAGATGATCGCCGCCACCGATCCAATGGAGATTCGGGTCGACGAGACCCGCGCCGGTGAGAAGCCGGATCGCCTTGTCGGCGCTGCCGTGCAGATCGCCGAGCGCCACCACACGCGGAACGCCATGCCACTGCCAGCCGGGCGTCGCCAAAGCGGTCGTCGCCGCCGCGAACAGACCGAATGCGAGCAAGCCGAGGCCGAGAGAGGTCCGAGTCAGCATATTCGAACGGGGTACGCCGATCATACTCCCCCAGCTCCGCAATGTCCGAGCCGAGCGCCCGGCGTCAGCGCGTCGCCGGGCTCGCGCTTGCGGCGAGAACCTGCTCGAGGCCACTCTTCGCCTCCGCCACAAGACCCTGAAACACCCGATGAAGGGCCCGACCGACCTCGCCGCCATTCGCGAAGCGGCCGGGCTCCGAGGCATTGAAGCTCCCGGCCCACACCTGGTCGCCGCCGTCGGTTCGGAGCGAGAGCTCGATGGCGATCCGAGCCTCGGATGCCAAAGCCGACGCAATCTCCTCGACATGAACAATACGTCCCCCGAGTACGAGGTCGAACTCCCGAGAGCCGATCTCTCTTACGGAGGCGACCCCGTCGATTCCCTGAAGCGCATCGACGAGCGCTACCTGGGCGAGCCGACCCAGGGGCGCCGCCCAGCGATGATAGGAGTAGAAACCGACCTCCGTGGCGCTCGGGCTCGCGCGGTACACCAGCCGGTCTTGATCGTAGGGTGGCGAGACGCGGAGCGCTTCGACGGCCAGCGCCGGCAGATCAGCGGGCGAGCCCGGCCGGGCCGGGCTCTGGACCTCCCCCGGAACGTCGAGGGTGTAGTAGCGGGTGACCGGCAGCCCGCCGGACGAGCACCCAGCGGCGACACATGCCGCCAGGAGCCAGAGCGAAGTGGTTGCTCTCAAGAACCGTTCTCCCCGCGCTCTCTCCGGTCGACACCCTCGGTCTTACCCTCGGGCGGGCGCGGGTACCTCAGTAAGAGGCTCGGCCGCTCCTTCAGCGTCTGGGTCAGCGACTTGAGATTCGCCGCGGCGTCTCTCAGGTCGCGGAGCATGTCGTCGAGCTCTCGAGAGTTGTTTTCGACTGTCGACAACGCGCCGTGAGCGGATCCCATCGCGGACTCGGCCGAGTCCAGAACGCCGATGAGCCGGTCCCCTTCGGGACCGGCCACCCGCCGCAGGTCGGTGACCAGCCCGCCGATCTCGGTGGCGAGCCCGGGCATGTCCTCGAGGCTGGCCTCGAGCTTCTCGGTCAGGGATTTGAGGTGGTCGACCAGACTCGAGATCTCCGAGCCGGCGTTCTCGACCGTGGGCTCGATCGTAGCCAGGGCCCGCGAGATCGAGTCGATGTTCTCCTCCGAAAGGATGACCTGGAAGCTACTCATCAGGGGCTCGATCTCGTGGTTGATCTTGGTCAGCAGATCGGTGGCCTCGTCGAGAAGCGCCGGCAACCGGTCGGCGGAGGTCCCCAGCCGATTGAAGACCTCGTTGAACGAACCGCTCTCCATCCCCTCGATCCTGCTGCCCTCGGGGAGCTCCGGAGCGTCCGCGGGACCTGCGACGATCTCGAGGTACGGAGCACCGAGCAGGCCGTCGGTCGTGATCCGGGCGAGGCTGCCCTCGGTGGGCGTGTACCGGTCGTTCAGGGATACATGAAACACCACCGGCCATTCGTCGCCGGCGTTCAGCACCACCGTCTTGACCCGGCCCATATCGACCCCCGCGACCCGAAGCCGGTCCCCGGGCCGCACCCCGCCGGAGCTCTTCATCACGACTTCGTAGTCGACCTGCCGGCCACGCATCGGCGAGAAGCCCACGATCCAAAGCGTGCCTGCCATTAGCACGAGGAGCGCCGTAACGACAAAGACACCGGCCCGAACCTCGCTGCGATCAGGCATCGGTGCCCTCCGCACCTTCCTCGAACATCAACTCGCGAAATCGGTCGGTGTCGTCGTCGTGGTCTTCGGGCTGCCGGTCCAGGAAACGCCGGACGATGGGGTTCGGACAATGGCGTACGTCGTCGGGCGTTCCGTCGACCAGCACGCGTCCCTTGTGAATCAAGGCAATGCGGTCTGCGATCGCGAAGGCGCTCTCCAGCTCGTGCGTCACGACGACGAGTGTAATCCCGAAGACCTCTTTGAGCTGAATCAGGAGCTCATCGAGACCGGCCGCGGTCACCGGATCCAGACCGGCCGAGGGCTCGTCGCAGAACAGGACCTCCGGATCGAGCGCCATCGCCCGCGCGAAGGCGGCCCTCTTCCTCATGCCACCGCTGAGCTGCGACGGCTGGCGGCTCTCGGTGCCTTCCAGGCCGACCAGCGCCAACTTGATGTGAACAATGATGCGCCGGGTCGAGTCCGGCAGGTGGGTGAATTCCCGCAGCGGGAGGTCCACGTTCTCGCCAACCGTCATCGAACCGAACAATGCCCCCGACTGAAAGGCCATGCCGATTCGCTGGCGCAACTCAGCCAGCTCCCTGCCGGAAGCCGCGAAGATGTCTCGATCCAGAACCGAGACCGTGCCGTCGTCGGGTCGCTCGAGACCGACCAGGCAGCGCAGGAGAGTGCTCTTGCCGCTGCCGCTTCCGCCGAGGATCACAAGGGTCTCGCCGGCGTTCACCGAAAGATCGACACCACGCAGAATCCGCGCGTCTCCATACGACTTGTGGAGATTGCGTACCTCGATGGTCGGGGCGAGCGCCATCAGTTCCTCACGAACAGCAGCGCGGTGACGAACATGTCGGCCACGATGATCAGAACGATCGAGCGCACCACGGTCGCGGTTGTGGAACGGCCGACTTCGTCGGCGCCGCCGCGGGTGCCGAGCCCTTGCTGGCAGGCCACGAGTCCGATGATCCCTCCGAAGGCCAGCGCCTTCAAGACACCGCCCCAGAGGTCTTCCTGCACCAGGATCGCGGCGCTGTCGCTGAGGTAGGCACCGGCACCGATCCCGAGAACCGCCACGCCGATGCCGCAGCCTCCGAGGATGCCGATCAGATCGGCGATCAGCGTCAAGCAAGGGACCGCGATCAGAAGCGCGAGAATCCTGGGCACCACGAGGAAGTTCACCGGATCGAGGCCGATGACCTCGAGCGCATCGATCTCCTCGGAGACCTTCATGGTGCCGAGCTCGGCCGCGATCGCACTGCCGGCGCGACCGGCGACCAGAATGGCGGTCATCAGCGGCGCCAGCTCACGGGTCACCGAAACCGCGACCAGATCCGCGACCAGATGGGTCGCTCCCAGCTGGCGCAGTTGATAGGCGGATTGCAGGGCAAGGATGATTCCGATCAACGCTGCGATCAGCGCTACCAGCGGCGCCGAGTCGTTGCCGGCGCGCAGAAGCTGCTCCACCGTCGAGCGGACGCGGAGCGGCTTGCCTCGCCAGGGCTCGACCAGTACATGCCTGGCAGTCGCACCGGCGAGACGGGACATGCGGCCGACCTCGGCGAGCAGGTCCAGAGTGACCGCTCCCGACCGTCGCAGGGACTCGCTGGCCATCCGCCCTACCGGAATCTCAGACCGCGACCGCCTTCTCGAGCTCTGCCCAGCAGCCAAAGCAGCGCGTCAACGCGTCGTCCAGACCGGCGAGATGGAAGACGCGGCGCACGGACTCGGATGCGCAGACCAGGAAGAGGTCGGGACCCTGGTCTCTCGTGGCTACCAACGCTTCCACCAGCACCGACATGGCCGCGGTGTCGAGTCGGCTCAATCCCTCGAGATCCACGACCAGGTTCTTGTCACCCAGCCCGTCGATCGCGGCGAAGAGAGCATCTCGCAAACCGGCGCTCTCGCGGTAGCCAGCTTCCCCCCGCAGGTAGAGCATCGCCGTCGCCGGCTTGGCGTCCGAATCGAACTCGATCTCGAGGAGGGACGGCATCCAAGGAAGCATAGCAGCAGCTGGATCCCGGAGGGCGGGTCGCCGCCCGGCGGGCGCGGTCTCGCTCGGAGGAGACGGGCTCGGAGCGCCTGCGAGCTCCCCGGTAGACTCGGCAGCATGAGTTTTCGCGATCCGCATCGGGCGACGCTCTTGCTGTCGATCGTCCTGGCGTTCGGGTGCGCGGCCCGCGCTCCGGCCCCACCGCTGACTCCTCCGGAGGTGACGGAGCCGGACTGGCAGTACGCCCTCATGATCGACGCCTCCAGCAGCAGCTCGACACTTCAGATCTTCCGCTGGGCGGACGGTACGAACGGGGCGCTGCCAATCATCGAGGCCGCACCGGGCGGAGAGCCGTCCGAGAGCTGGACTTACCGGGTCCACCCGGGGCTGAGCGCCTACGCCGGCCGACCGGCCGAGGCTGCCGGATCGCTGGGGCCATTGATCGAGTATGCCGTCGACAAGCTCGGCGACCCGGCGACGCTTGCCGAAACGCCCATTCACTTGCGAGCCACCGCTGGAATGCGCCTGCTGCCGGAGGATCGGCAGGTCGAGATACTGATGGCGATCGGTTCGTACTTGTACGAAACGCCGTTCGGATCCTATTCAGCCCGCGTCATTACCGGCGCCGAGGAAGGCACCTACGGCTGGCTCTCGGTCAACTACCGTTTCGGCGACCTGGAGCACGGCCGCACGGTCGGCGCTCTGGACCTCGGTGGCGCCTCCGCGCAAATCACCTTCCACCCACTCCACCCGCCTCGGGCACACGGTCAGGTCGTGGATCTCGGATTCCGCTCGTACGAGCTCTACACGCAGAGCTACCTCGGCCTCGGCCAGGACAAAGCCCGGGAAACGATCGACTCGCCGGATTGCTTCCCGGTCGGCTACCCGATGGCGGGGGGCCGGCTCGGCCGAGGAGACTTCGACACCTGCGGTCGTGCGATCCGCGCGGAGTTCGCGGTTCCCTGCTCGGAGGACGACGAACCCTGTTCGCTCTTCGGCGTCTACCAGCCGCCGCTCGAGGGCGATTTCCTGGCGCTATCGGTCTACGAATATGTTGCGGACTTCTTCGACCTCGGCGAGCGCATCGTGCCGTCGGCGGTCGCCAATGCCGGCAGGGATTTCTGCTCCACGGACTGGCCGGCGTTGGTCGAGCGGAAGCCGGAGATCGAGGACGACCCCTACGCGCCGCTCTACTGCTATGCGGCCGCTCACGTCGAAGCGCTTCTTACCGACGGCTTTGGCTTCCCGGCCGACTCCGAGCGCATCGCGGTGCCCTCGTCCGCTCAAGGCGCGCCGACCGGCTGGACTCTCGGCGCCCTCCTGCTCGAGCTCAGCCGCCGCTGATTCCGCTACGGCCAGAGCCAGCCGAAGACTCCCGCGGTCAGGACCCCGTAGATCACGCCGGTCGGCAGCCGCAAAGCGCTGAGTAGAACCATTCCGGCCTCCTTCCGCAGGACTCGAAGCCGTGAGACTCGAGCCGGTCTCAGTATCTAGGCTGCGGCCTCGTCGGCCGCGGGAACCGCCGTTTCCGGCGGGCTGTCGCGGTGTGCTTCCATGAAGGTGTCCGGATTGCTCAGTCGCCGGGCGATGTCGAAGCCGCGCCGCATCGCCTTGGGCGTGATCTTCCCGGTGGCCACACCTGCGGCCAGCTGAAGATAGAACCTGGCCTTGCCTCTGTGCTTGAAGAAGATGTCGCGGCTCGCGCTCCAGAGGCTGGCGAACTCTTCATAGAATTCCTCGAGCGGAAGCTTGGTCGGGAGGACCGTATGGATCAGGTCGTACATGTGCCAGTCCAGGGTGGTGACCTCTTTCTTGGCGTCATCCCACAGGTCTGTGCCGGGCAGCGGTGTCAATACCGTGAAGCCCGCGTTGTAGGTAGCCATCTCGTCCATCCAGTCACGCAACCGGGCGAAGTCTTCGCGGCCCCATGTGGGATCGACGATGAAGTTGCAGCTGTAGCCCACCTTGAGCTCTTTCAGGATCTGAATCGCCCGCACGTTGTTCTCGGCGCTGTTGCTCTTGTTGACCGAATCGAGCCCCGCGTCGTCGACCTTCTCGACTCCCAGAAACGCGGTCAGATAGCCGAGCTCTTTCCACATCTCGACGAGATGGGGGAACTTGCAGATGATGTCGGTGCGAGTCTGCACCAGGAAGTCCTTGCGGATGCCCGAGTCCTTGATCGCCTTGGCCAGCTCCTCGCCTCGCTTGACGTCGAGCCAGAAGATGTCGTCGGTGATGAAGACGTATGGTGACTTGATCTGGGAAAGCTCTTCGACGATTCGCTCGGGGGATTTCTGACGATAGGTGCTCTCGTGGAACTTCCAAACCGAGCAGAAGTTGCACTTGAACGGGCAGCCGCGCGCGGTCTCGAGCAGTGCCATCGGCCGGCGAAACTGCAGGTAGTAATGATCGGCATATTCGTCGATCAGGTGCCGCGCCGGCAACGCCATCTCGTCGAGATGGTGCCGGGCCGGCGGCGGGCCGGTGTGCTTCTGGCCGTTCTTGGTATTCAGGATCAGACCCGGAGCGCCCTCGAGGTCTGCACCCCTGCCGAGCGCATCGACCATTGGCGGAAACACGTCTTCGCCGTCGCCCAGGGCGATGGCATCGAAGGCCGGATCGGAGAACCACGCCGGCTGCCGCGAAGCGTCGTGGCCGCCGATCACCACGCAGGCGTCCGGCAGCTCCTGCTTGATCCGCTTCGCCACCGCCAGGGCCTGGTACCGCTCGGTGGTGAAGTTGCACTGCAGACCGACGACTTCGGGCTCATGGTCCCGGGTCTTGGCCAGTCCCTTGTCCATGCCGTCGATGCGAAGGTCGACGACTATCGACTCGTGCCCGTCCGGCGCCAGCGCGCCGGCTACACACTCGAGGCCCAGCGGCTCGACGAAGGTGAGCATGTCGAGACCGAGAGCTCCGGTGCTCGGCGGCTTGAGAAGTGCGACTCTCATCGGGAGACTCCCCCGCGATCCGGCCGGACGGTCCGGCATTGGACCCGAGATGGACTGGTCTGGTCGACGAGAGTATTCTAGTCCAGAAGCGAGGACGCGGCCAAATTCGGCACCCAGCCGCTACTCTCCCGCTCTCAGAATCCGCTCCATTAGCTCCGGATCCTCGGGCAGAAGTCCGGAAGCCGGCAGGCGCGGCGTCAGAGTACGCCAGCGCGGCTGCTCCCGAAAGACCTCCGCCAGAATCGGCAACGCCTCGCCGACTCTCCCCGCACCGATCATTGTGATCGCCTGCCAGTACCGTACCTCGACGTTCTCCGGCGACATCGTGGCCGCGGCCGCGTACTCCGCGAGCGCGCCTTCGACGTCACCTTCGGCGAAGAACGCGTCGCCCTGATCCATTCGCTCGTAGGTCCGATGCACGTTCAGGAGACGGCGAAGCTCGACCAGCGGCTCGGAATGATCGTCCACGCGCAGGTCGACCGTCCGTTCGCGCCAAGGAGAGCCCTCGGAGGTGCCGGGCACGACCAGGATCGCCGCTGACTGCCGACCGCGGATGTCGCCACCTTCGCGCTCGCCCGCCTCGAGCGCGACCGTGAGCCGCTCGGCGAGATCGCCTTTCGCTTGCTCGAACGCGGCTGCCATGGCGCCCCAGACCGTGTCCTTTTCCATGAGATTGGCTTGAGTCGTGAAACCGTCACCTTTGTAGTCTCCTGCGGCCACAATGCACTTCGCGCCGGTGTGGACGGCGACGTTGCCGTGGCGATCCACCATCGCCACTTGCCGCACGTCGGCGTTCGGATCGACGCTCACCAGTGCAGCTAACGCCTGAGGCGCCGTCTTGCCGGCCTTCATGAGCTCGAGGCCCAGCGGGCCGTACGAGATCTCGGTGAACGACTGAGTCGCGACGGCGCCGACTCCCGCCTCGGCCCAGGTTACTCCGGTGCCCACCGAAAACCAGTGGGACTGGACCGCGACTCCGAGCTCTCCGGTCTCCGCATCACGCGCGACGATCGAGTAGGTGTGAACGGGTCGTCGCGGCCGGTCGAGGGTCCGCGCCGCTTCCGGGGCAGCGCAGACAGAAGCCGAGGCGAGAACGAATATGAGCAGAACGGCGAGAGGAAGTGTTGATGTACGCATCGTCGGATCCTACCGGTTACCTGACCTTGCCGGCCCGCCGCGGCCGACGCGTTCGTCCGCAGGATGGAGAATCTGTAGCGGCCCAACTCCGTGCGGGCCGCACTCGAGAGCTCCTTATCCGAGCCTTCAGCTAACCGTCATCTTTGGCGTAGGCCAGGCGATTCGCGCTTCCACTGCCGGCGTTGCCGATCACGTCCGGCGTTGCGCTCGCCTCGAGCGCCGCCTTGACCGCGGCGGGCGAGGCCGCAGGCTGGCGTTCAAGAGTCAGAGCGGCCACACCGGCCACATGGGGCGAAGCCATCGAAGTGCCGCTGAGGACGCGGCCGCCGCTCCCCCGCCGTGCCGAGAGGACATCCACTCCGGGAGCGAAAATGTCGACGCAGGCCCCTTTGTTCGAGAACACCGCGCGCCTGTCGTTCTTGGCACTCGCCCCGACCCCGACCGCCTGCTTCACGCGCGAAGGCGATCCGTCACAGGCGTCGGACCCGTCGTTGCCCGCCGCGACCACGTGGACCACTCCCGCCGCGATCGACCGGCACACCGCGGTGTCGAGACTGCGCGAACCGCGACCACCAAGACTCATGTTCGCGACCGAGCGCCAACCGTGGGTCACCGCGTGGCTCGTGGCCCAGTCGATTCCCTCGATCACCTGCGAGTCCGACCCCTCTCCGCCGCGGAGCACTCGCACGGAATGGACCACCACCGAACGGGCGACCCCGAACGTGCTGCCGCCCACCGTCCCGGCGACGTGCGTCCCGTGGCCGTGGTCGTCGTCGATCGAGTCGTTGAACACACTGTAGCTTTCGCCCATTCGGTCGCTGAACTCCGCGTGATCGCGATCAACTCCTGTGTCGATCACGTACGCGTGAACGCCCGTGCCGCCGGCACCGGGCTCGTACTTACCGTCCAGCGGCCTCGCCCTCTGGTCGATCCGGTCCAGCCCCCAGACATCGGTCTCAGCACCCGACTGGGGTGAGACCCTCTTGAGCCCATCCTCTTCGACGAACAGCACTCGGGGATCCTCTCGGACCCGGCGGCGCTGCTCACGGGTCAGCCGGGCGGCGAACTGAGCCGTCGCGGGAAAAGTCGACACGTCGCTGGCTCCCAGACCGGTGGCGACGCTGAGGACCTGGGCCGCCGCCGCCTCCACCGACGCGGCCGACAGTGAAGACACCGAGCTGGGCGCGAGGGTCACGATGTAGCGGGCCGCCGGCTCGCCAGCGGCGGCGCCTTCAGGCTCGGACCGCCATCGGTCCTTTACCCGGTAGAGCGGCGCTTTGCCGGTCGAGCGGGCTGCAGCCGGCGAAGCCGACTCGGCCAGGCAGTCGTAGGGTTGGAGTGTGCTGGCGCAGCCGGAGGCCGCGAGTGCCGAAGTCAGGAGAACTAGCAGAATCCGTCGCATGGATCGCTCCTTTCCGGACGATTCGCGCGAGCGCGGTCGAAGCGCCCGAGCTTGATGGCTTTGGATCGTCTCGACCAGGGTCTCACAGAGCTGCGCCGTTGGGAAGCGGCTGCCGGCATCCGCCGGCCCGTGGCTTCGAGCTACACTCGGCGCCTGTTGGAACAGCGGCTCGATCAGAGTCCAGATCGCCAGCCAGATCGCTGGCTCGGAGGGAAGAGATCATGACCGGATTCAAATGGTGTCTGCAGCCCGGCTTCGCAATCCTGCTGATCCTCGCGCTTGGCCAGGTGGCCCAGGCCGAGGAGACCGCGAAAGAATCGGAGGTCGGTCGTCTGGTGGCGGCCATGCTCGGCGGCACACCCCTCGAAGACGATCTCAGGGATCTCACGACTTCGATCGGAGGCAGGGCCACCGGATCGGCCGCCAATCTGGCCTCGGTCGACTGGGCGCTCGGTAGGTTCGAGAGCGCCGGGGTGCCCGCGACCAAGGACGCGTTCGAGATGCCGGAGCTCTGGCTGGAGCGGTCGGCGACAGCACGGATTCGCTCGCGTAACGGCATTGTCGACTTTGCGGCCCGTGCGGCGGCCATGCCCTTTTCGACGGCCGCTCCCGCCCCCGGCATCACCGCTCCGCTCGTCGATGCCGGACGGGGAACCCGGAAGGACTTCGCGCAGCTGGGCGACTCGGCCGCGGGCGCCTTCCTGCTGGTGGAGATGGAGCCGTTGCTCGACATCGAGGGCCTCTTTCGGGAGTACAACGAGGCCTTCGACCTCGAGCTCAGGGCCGTGGACGCGAACGCTGCCGGCGTCGTCTACATGTCATCCCGGGCCGAGGGAATTCTCTACCGCCACAACTCGTCACTGCGCGGTGACCAGGCGCGGCCGATGCTGGTTTTGGATCGGGGCGCCGCCCAGCGCGCTTTCGAGCTCCTCCGAGCCGGGGCGGCGCTTTCCCTGACCGCGACACTGGAGCTCGAGACCGGCCCAGCCTACGAGAGCTACAACGTCATCGGCGAAATCCGCGGATTCGAGGACCCGGACGAAGTGGTGATCGTCGGGGCCCACCTCGACTCGTGGGACCTTGGTGACGGCGCGCTCGACAATGGCGCCAACGTCGTTCTTCTGATCGATCTCGCCCGGCAGATCAAGCGTCTCGGGATCACACCGCGCCGCACTATCCGGTTCGCGCTCTGGAACGGCGAGGAGCAGGGCCTGCTTGGCTCGTACGGCTACACACGCAGCCATGCAAGCGAGCTTGACCGACACGTCGTGGCCATATCGTTCGACATCGGCTGCGGCAGGATCAACGGCTTCTTCACCGGCGGTCGTCCGGAGGTTTCGCCGGTGCTCGAACGCGTGCTCGAGCCCGTCGCCGGTCTCGGCCCGTTCGCGCTCATCGACGCGCCGGTGGTTGGAACCGACAACTACGACTTCATGATGCAGGGAGTCGCCAACCTCATCGGCAACCACGAAACGGCTACCTATGGACCCAACTACCACGCCCAGTCGGACCGCTTCGCGGAATGCGACATCACGTCGTTGCGCTTGAACGCCGCGATCGTCGCCGCCGTGACCTGGGGGTTTGCTGCGACAGACGTGCCCTGGACCCGCCAGAGCCGCGCGGATGTCCAAGCGTTGATCGACTCGACCGACCTCGAGCGCCAGATGAGGGTGTTCAACGTCTGGGACCAGTGGTTGGATGGCTCCCGCGGGAGGAGCGAGTAGGCTGCATACTTCCGTTCCCGGGACCAACCCCGATACTCTTGGCGCATGGCGAAACAGAACTCATTCGACATCGTCTCGAAGGTCGAGATGGACGAGGTCCGCAACGCGGTCAACCAGGCTCTCAAAGAGGTCTTCCAGAGATTCGATCTCAAGGGCAGCGGCTCGTCGATCGAGCTCGACGACAAGGCCGCGACGCTGCAACTCGGTTCGGCTGACGAGTGGAAGCTCAAGGCGGTTGTCGACATCCTGCAGTCCAAGCTGGTCAAGCGAGGCGTCTCGCTCAAGGCTCTGACCTACGGCAAAATCGAAGACGCGGCCAAGGGCACGGTCAAACAGACCGTGACCTTGCAGCAGGGCATCCCGACCGAGAAGGCCAAAGAGATCGTCAAGATCATCAAGAACGCCAAGCTCAAGGTTCAGGCCGCGATCCAGCAGGATTCGGTGCGGGTCTCCGGCAAGAGTCGCGATCAGCTCCAGGAGGTCATCGCGTTGTTGAAGGAGCAGGATCTCGGCATCGACATGCAGTTCGACAACTACCGGTCGAACTGAGGTGATAGGTCGGCGAGCGGCGGGCCAATCCTTCAGGGGACGGCTCGGCATAGCGGTGACTATTCCGAGGAGGTGCAACGCCGCTCCGGAAGCCCAGAGCCGGGTAGGCGCAGCCGCTACTCCCACTTGAAGACCTTCGACGCCACCGCGCTGCACAGCAGGAAGTTGCCGAACAGTACGGCCACCGCGATCCAGTGATCGGACCAGGGCAGGCCGGACCAGGTGCCGCGCAGCAGATCGACCGCGTGCGCGAGGGGTGACAGACGGGCCGCGGTGTGCCAGGCGCCCGGAAGGATCTCGAGCGGGAAGAACAGACCAGAAACGCCGAGCAACGGGTACAGCAGCATGCTGGCGAGCGGCTGGGCAAAACGAGCCGTCGAGATCACGCTCGCGAACACGAAACCGACCGAAAGCACGCTGAGCGTCACCAGTGCGACCGCCACGAGGAAGCCGAGCAGACTCGCGGGCGGGGAGCCGGTGTAGAAGCGACGTCCGGCCGCGGCCAGAAGGACGAGCGTCGCAACCGTGAAGAGCATCTTGGCCGCCACGTGCGCGCCCAGAATCGACAGCGGCCGCAAGGGAGTCGCCCGCAGTCGCTTGAGGATCCCACCTTCGCGGTAGATGGAGATGATCGCGGTGAGAGAGGTGACCCCACCGAGTGCGATGAACATGGTGATCAGCACGGGCAGGTCGCCGCCGCCGGAGAACATCGACGGGTCGTCGTCACCTCCGACACCCGCGAGGACGATGAACAGAATCACCGGCACCAGAACGGTGCCGATCGCGCCCATGGGTTCACGCAGGAAGATCTTGATCTCGAGCCAGGTGAGTGTCAGAAGGTGGCGCATGGTCCTATTCACGAATCGAATGCCCGGTGAGCTCGAGGAACACGTCTTCGAGATTCGGCACCTGCGTGCTGAAAGCCCGCACCCGAATCCGATGCTCGGAGAGACAGTCGATCACGCTCGAAAAGAAGTCGTCGCCGACCCCGCGAAGAACCACCCTGGATCCGTCCAGCTCGATCGAAGCGATTTCGGGAATGGCCTCGAATACCGACCTCTCGACTTCGCGGTCCCAGATGAACTCGACCGAGCGTTCCGGACAGTGCCGGGCGACGAGCTCCGCCGGCGTGCCCATCTCGATGATCCGTCCGAGCTCGACGATCGCCACCCGGTCACACAGCTGCTCGGCTTCTTCCATCAGGTGGGTGGTGAGAAAGACCGTCTTGCCGCGCTCCCTGATGCCCCGGACCAGCGTCCAGATTCGGCGACGCGCCTGGGGGTCGAGGCCGGTCGTGAGCTCGTCCAGGAACACCAGCTCCGGGTCGTTGATCAGCGCGAGTGCGATGAACAGTCGCTGCTTCTGGCCTCCGGAAAGAGTCATGAACCAGGCGTTGCGCTTGGCCTCGAGGCCCAGGTCGGCCAGCAGCCGGTCGGCATCGAGGGCGCTCGGATAGAGGTTCACCCAGAGATCGACCGCCTCCCACACCTTGATACGTTTCTGGAGCTGGGCCTCCTGCAGCTGGACCCCGATTCGGTTCAGGAGATCGACCTCTCCCCTGCTCGGATCGAAGCCCAGGACGCGGATCTCTCCGCGGTCGGGGCTCCGCACACCCTCGACACATTCCATGGTCGTGGTCTTGCCGGCGCCGTTGGGTCCCAGAAGGCCGAAGATCTCGCCACGCCGCACCGAAAAGGAGATGTCTTCGACCGCCACGGTGGCGCCATAGGTCTTCCGTAGACTCGAGACCTTCACGACGTCTTCGGGTTCCATGCCGCCGAAGCTTACAGCCAACGGGGCTGGATCCGGAGGGCGGGTTCTTGACTGTCCCCGGCCGGAAAAATGTTCCGAATTCCCTTGACAGGCTCGCCGCACAAAAGCGAGAATAACCGCCGATCTGCATTTAGGTTTGGCCGGCCCAGGGGAGTTCGGGGTGGCAACCAACAACAAGATGGCCTCCACCAAGCACACGATCATCTTTGTGCCCCACGCTCGGGCTCGGTTTGTCAAGTGGCGAGTCTCGAGCCGTCGGCTGCTGGTCGGAGCAGGCGCCATCGTCGTCTTTACACTGGCCTCTCTCTTTACCACCTGGTCGTTCTTCACCAACACCATCGATGGCAACGAACTGGTCCGCATCCGGACCGAAAACAACGAGCTGCGCAGCGTCAACGAGTCATTCGAAGGCAGCATCCGGAACCTGGAGCGCCAGCTGGTCGACTTCGAAGACCGCACCCGCAAGCTCGCAATCGTGGCGGGACTCGAGGGACTCGGCGGGAACGCCGAGCCCGGTATCGGTGGCGCCGATTTCCCGGGCCAGTCCGGGACACCCATCGATGCGGGCGAGGAGATCGGCTTTCTGGAGGATCGCGCGGATCTGATCCTGTCGGATCTCGACCAGATCGGAGGCAGCCTCGAGGAGCGCGAGCGCTGGATATCCTCCACGCCCGCGATCGAACCGGTCAAGGGCATCCTGACCAGCGGCTTCGGCCGCCGAATCGATCCGGTATCGGGCCGTCCGGCACAGCATCGGGGCATCGACATCTCGACCGCTCCGGGTCGTACCGTCCAGGCTCCCGCTCAGGGAATCGTAGTCGAGGCCGGACGGGTCGGAAGGCTCGGTAACGCGGTCTACATCTCGCACGGTTACGGCGTGACCACCCGGTACGGTCATCTTTCCAGGATCGACGTCGAGCCGGGCCAACGAATCGGCCGGGGCGACACCATCGGGCGGGTCGGGAATACCGGCAAGTCGACCGGCTATCACCTGCACTACGAAGTCCGAATCGACGGCCGGGCGGTCAATCCGATCGCCTACATGCTCGACCGAAGCTAGCCGGATCTCGCCTCCTATCGAGCTCGACCGAGGCGCCGGCGACACGCTGGCGAAACAACCCGGCGGAGTGAGCCCGACGCTTCGGGATTCCTCGCTCCGCCCGGAATGACATTCGCACGGCCCTGCACCTGAAGGAGCGCCGCGTGTGTCTCGGAGGGAGCCTCTCTGCGCTCCCGGAGAGACAGCACCGGCGCGACTCAATCGGCCGTCGGGAAGAAAACCCGCCTCTTTTCGGTTTGTTAGAGTGCCTTCCGGCGACTCACCATGCTCAACAAAGCCCTCACGAAAGTCTTCGGCAGCCAGCACGAGCGCGACATCAAGGCCTTGCGGCCCATGGTCGACGCAATCAACGCGCTCGAGCCGGAAATCCAGAAACTGACCGACGCCGAGCTCGGCGCCAAGACCATCGAGTTCAAGGAGAGGCTCGCCGGCGGCGAAACGCTCGATGATCTTCTCGTAGAGGCCTTTGCGGTCGTCCGCGAGGCCGCCTGGCGCACGGTCCACATGCGGCCGTTCGACGTCCAACTGATCGGTGGAATCGTGTTGCATCGCGGCAAGATCGCCGAAATGAAAACCGGCGAGGGCAAGACCCTGGTCGCTACGCTGCCCGTGTATCTGAACGCACTGGAGGGCAATGGCGTTCACGTGGTCACGGTCAACGACTACCTGGCCCGGCGCGACGCGGAGTGGATGAGCGCCGTCTACCGTTTTCTCGGGCTCACGGTCGGCACGATCCAGACCAATATGCCCGACGCCGAGCGCCGTGAAGCCTATGCGTCGGATATCACCTACGGTACCAACAATGAGTTCGGCTTCGACTACCTTCGCGACAACATGAAGTTCGATCTCTCGGCTATGGTGCAGCGCGGCCACCGCTACGCGATCGTCGACGAAGTCGATTCGATCCTCGTCGACGAGGCCCGGACCCCGCTGATCATCTCCGGGCCGTCCGAAGAGTCCGTCGACAAGTACTACCGGATCGACAAGATCATCCCCAGGCTCAAGCAAGGCGAGGAGATCGAGCACGAAGACGGTTCCAAGAGCACCACCGGGGATTTCCTGGTCGACGAGAAAGCCCAGACGGTGGCCCTCACCGAGGACGGCGTCTCCCGGGTCGAGGGTCTGCTGGGAGTCGACAACCTCTACGACCTCGAGAACATGGACCTCATTCACGGGGTCAACCAGGGGCTGCGGGCGCACAACCTGTTCCGCCGCGACGTCGAGTACCTGATCAAGGACGGTCAGGTGGTCATCGTGGACGAGTTCACCGGCCGGATGATGCCCGGGAGGCGGTGGTCCGACGGCCTGCACCAGGCGGTGGAAGCCAAGGAAGGCGTGCGGATCGAGCGCGAGAACCAGACGCTCGCGACGATCACCTTCCAAAACTACTTCCGGATGTACGAGAAATTGTCCGGAATGACCGGTACCGCAGAGACCGAGGCGACCGAGTTCGGCTCCATCTACGAGCTCGACGTCGTCGTGATTCCCACCAACAAGGACATGATCCGCGACGATCGGGCCGATCTCGTCTACGTCACCGAGAAGGAAAAGTGGCAAGCGGTCGCGGACGAGATCGCCGACTGCCACGAGCGTGGCCAGCCCACCCTGGTCGGCACGATCTCGATCGAAAACAGCGAGATGCTCTCGAAGATGCTCAAGCGGGGGAGCATCCCGCACGTGGTCTTGAACGCCAAGTTCCACGGCAGGGAGGCGACGATCGTGGCACAGGCCGGCCGGGTCGGCGCGGTCACCATCGCCACCAATATGGCTGGCCGCGGAACCGACATCGTGCTCGGCGGCAACGCCGTGGGACTCGCTGCCGCCGAAGCCGATCCGGAGACCGAGGCCGCGGCTCACGAAGAGGCGCTGGCTCGATACGAGGCGACCTGTGCCGAGGAGAAGGACAAGGTCCTCGAGGCCGGCGGCCTCCACATCCTGGGAACCGAGCGGCACGAGTCCCGGCGCATCGACAACCAGCTTCGCGGCCGATCCGGCCGGCAGGGCGATCCGGGCTCTTCGCGCTTCTATCTCTCGCTCGAGGACGACCTCATGCGCATCTTCGGGTCCGACCGGGTGCAGGGCCTCATGAGCAGGCTCGGAATGGAAGAGGGCGAGGCCATCGAGCACAAGATGGTGACCAAGGCCATCGAGCGTGCCCAGAAGCAGGTCGAGGGGCGCAACTTCGAGATTCGCAAGCACCTCCTCGAGTACGACGACGTGATGAACAAGCAGCGCGAGGCGATCTACCAGCTGCGCAAGGACATCCAGGAGGGACGTGAGGGACGCGATTATGTCCTTCGGGTCGCGTCCGACATTCTCGACTTCATCATCGACACGCACTGCCCCGAGAAGGCCGATCCCAGGGATTGGAATCTCACACAGATCTCGACCGATCTCCTCGGCTACTTCAACATCAACGTCGCCGAGCGCAACATCGTCATCGAGGACTTTGGGCTCGACGAGCTCCGCGAGGCGCTCTGGCCAGAGATCGAGGCCAAGTACGAGGACAAGGAAACCCGCCTCGGACTCGAGCTCATGAGGAAATTCGAGCGGCACGTGCTGCTCGAGATCGTCGACCACTCCTGGAAGGACCACCTGCTGGCGCTCGATCACCTGAAGGAGGGAATCGGATTGCGCGGCTATGGCCAGCGCGACCCGAAACAGGAGTACAAGCGCGAGAGCTACGAGCTCTTCCAAGCGATGAAGGAGCGAATCGAGGACACCGCCATCAAGACGATCTTCCGGGTCGAGCCCATGTCCGAAGAGCAAATGGTGGAGCGTCGCTCACGCCGCAGGAAGCCGGCCGGCGCCGGTTATCAGTTCTCGGCGCCTCCCAAAGCCGCTTCCCCTCAGCGCCCCAAGACCGTCGTGCGCAAAGACCCGAAGGTCGGACGCAACGCGCCCTGCCCCTGCGGCTCCGGGAAGAAGTACAAGAAGTGTTGCGGCGCCCGCTCGGCGGTGGCGTCGTAGGCGATCGGGGACACGAACGAATCGTGTCCCCGATTACCAGTCCGTGTAGCCGTCGCGCGTCCGCAGGTCGATCGCGCTGTCCCGGACCCGAACCCGGACCCGGTGCCAGCTGCCGTCATGACGGCGGTTCGACGGGTAGTAGCCCAACACGTACTGTCCACGGAGCTCGTCGACGATCGTCTTGAACGCGCCTCCGAGTTGCTCCGGATCATGAACGATCTGGATCCGGCCGCCGCTCTCTAGAACCGTCTTGCGAAGCAGCCGGAACTCCTCTTTGTTGCGATCGACTCCCCGCCACGACGATGCGTACGAGGGGACGTCCTCCACGGACTCGGCGTCGCTCAGGTAGATCCAGTAGATCAGGCTCGAGCTGCGCCGCGCCTTTTCGAAGACCGCTTGCATGCCGAGCACGCTGTGAACGTCGGCGCCGTCCGAGAACAGCACGATCGCCCGCCTGCCCTGCTCGCGCTCCAGATCCTGGAGGGTGAGGAAGAGATGATCGTTGATCGAGGTGCCGCCCGCAGCCACGACCCCGGTCAGGGCGGGCTCCAGCTCGCCCGCCTGCTCGGAATACTGCGTCGCGTCCAACATGCGGTCCGAGAACAGCAGCAGGCTGGCCCTGTCGAGCTCGGCCATCTCGTCCAGAAAGACGCGCGCGCCCGCGAGCGCGGCAGCCAACCGGCCGCCCTTCATGCTCAGACTGCAGTCCAGAAGCAGCACCGCGGTCACGGGGATGTCCCCGCGCTCGAAGGTCACGATCTCCTGCTCGTCGCCATCGTCCACGATCTTGAAGTCGGCTCTGTCCAGGTCCAGTCTCCGCCGCCCCGCCTCGGTGGCCGTGAGGTAGAGCTGCATCAGCTCGACGTCTAGCTCGTCGTCGACCTTCAGCTTGGGCGTGCGCACGCTGGTCGACACCTCGACCCCGTTCTCCGTGCGAAGAATGGCCGTGAACTCGTGCTCCACATTGTCCCAGCCAACGTCCACAAACGCTCTATACGGCGGCCTGTCGAATCGGACGATCGGTTTGCCGTCGACCTGAAACTCGACGATCCGGACCGGGTCCTCGCTGACCACGCTGGCCTCGATCTTCACCGGGCCCGAAACGAACTCGAGGCCCAGGGGATAGTCGAGAAAGATCGCCGGCTCCGCCGCCACGGCGGGAGCCACGAGACCGGTCAGCAGCAGCCAGAGAACCGACCGCCTCACGGGCTGAGGTCCTCGGCGACCGCGCCAACGCCGGTGGCGAGCAGAGTCATGTTCTCGCTCATCGCCACCAGCAGCTTTTCGCGGGCCTGGTCCAGGCCGGTGTGTGGGAAGCTGTCGTAGATCTGTCGGGCGCTATCGCCGGTGTACTGCGTGTTCTTGACCGAATCGAGCAGCGCGTTGGCCTCGGATCTGCGGCGCGTCCGGTCCAATAAGGAGATCAGCTGCACTTTGAGCTGCTGATCCTGATGCAGCGAGTCGAGGGCTTCCCGAAGGACCGCCTCGGCGTCGTTGACTCGACCGTGTTCCAGAAGATCCCGGACCCATTCCTGATAGGCGATCGAGCGAATCCAGTCGGCCTCGTTACTTCGAGACAGGTCTTGAAAGACGCGGAGCGCCCATTCCCGCCGTTGCTTGTGGACTTCGTCCTGAAAGGTCCCTAGCAGCCGAATGCGGCAGTTGGCCAGGCGCAGCTTCGCTGCGGCATAGTCAGGCCAAGTCTTGAGGAGCCTCTCGAAGCTCTCGATCGCCGGCCGGTACTCGCCTACCTTCTCGAAGTTGATCGCGATGTTGAGTAGCGCCAGGCGGTTGGAGGGATCCCACTCGACGGCGCGATGATAGAACGCCGTGCTGCCGCGCAGGGATCTCATCTCCTGCAGCTGCGCCCCGAAACTGGTCAGAACCCAGCCGGCCAGTACCGAGGCCTCGCGAGTCTGAGCCTGCTCGGCGAAAATGTCCGCCAGTTCCGTCGCCATCGTCCTGGCATGACCCGCCAGGACACCGTCCTTGCGCTCCATGTAGTAGTAGTAGGCCTCGTGGTGCAGCATGATGACCGGAATCAGCACTTCGATGGGCTGGCTTTGCAGGAGCTCGCGAATCACTCCGAGCTTCAGCTTCCAGAAGCCCTCGATCCGCTTGCGACCCGGGTGTTCCCCAACCGCTTCGGCTTCCAACGATGCCAGTGAGTCGAGCGCCGGGACGATCCCGTCGCTTGCGAGCTCGGTGAGAACCGACCGATAGCGCGTCTGGGCTTCGCGAGCCCGGATCGCGGCTTCGGCGACCGGCGCCAACGCGCCGGCTAGCAGGGCCAGTGCTCCGATCGTCGAGCACACCGGAGCTACTTTGCTAAGGCGGGAGACCATGGATTGCGTGGAACAGAATCGGACGGCAGGTCGCCGCCCGACGTCCACAAATCTAACACAGCGGAGCACCCACAAGAAGCATCCCTGCTAGCCTCATCACATGTCCAGAGCACCCACGGTCGTGGTGGTCGGAGCCGGGGCCGTCGGCGGCTGGACGGCCCTCGAGCTGACCAGGCGCGGAGCGGCGGTGACCCTGCTCGACGCCTGGGGACCCGGCAATCTGCGCGCCTGCTCGAGCGGCGAGCAGCGCATCATCCGCGCTACCTACGGACCCGACGCTTTCTACGTTCCACTGGTGGCTCGAGCCTTCGAGCTCTGGCGGGAGCTGGAGGTCTCCACCGGCACGACCGTCTACCACGAGACCGGGTTGTTGTGGCTGTTCTCCGGCGGCGACGCCTACGCCGCCGAGGCGGCGCGCCATCTCGAGAGCTACGGCTTTTCGCTCGATGAGCTTCCGGCGGCGAAGGCGCACAGCCGTTTTCCGCGGCTGCGTTGTGACGACGTGGAGAGCATCTACTTCGAGCCCCGAGCCGGCTTGCTCGCGGCAAGAGCCGCGACGCGCATCCTGCGCGACGAGTTCGTGCGCGCTGGCGGTAACTTCCGCCGCGCCCGTGCCCTCCCTCCGCCGGAAGACGCGGGTAGCCTGGCTGCACTCGGCCTTGCCGACGTACCCCAGCTCCACGCCGACGCGTTCGTCTTCGCCTGCGGACCCTGGCTGCGCGAGCTCTTTCCGGAGACCATGGGCCATTTGATCCGACCGAGCCGCCAGGAGGAGTACTATCTCGGCCCTCCGGCGGAGGCCGGCTTCACGCCGCCCGAGCTGCCGCCGTGGCTCGACTTCGCCGATCGCATGTCTTACGCAGTGCCCTCTGTGGGCGGCCGCGGCCTCAAGGTGGCCGACGACACCCGAGGCGAGCCCTTCGATCCCACCGACGGCGAGCGCAAGCCCACGTACGAGAGCTTGCGGCACCTGCGCCGGCTCCTCGCCAGGAGGCTGCCGGATCTCGCCGAAGCGCCGGTTCTGGAAGCCCGGGTCTGCCAGTACGAAAACTCCCCCGACGGGCACCCGATGGTGGATCGGCATCCCCAGCTCGACAACACGTGGATCGCGGGAGGTGGCTCGGGTCACCTTTTCAAGCTGGCCCCTGCCCTCGGAGAGCGCGTGGCGCAAATGATCCTCGAGGACGCGCGAACGGAGTCCGAGTTCAGCATCGGTCGCTTCGATGACCAGACGCCGGACGGTCCCAGCTCCCAGTACGAAACCTGAGCTCGGACCCCGGGTTTCCGGTTCAGATCTCGACCGGATCGCCCCGAAAAAGCGGTAGCCTGCGGACCGCCTCCTCGCGGGACAGACCGAGAAGGCCCGCCCGCTCGACCAGGAGGTCGAGATCCACCGGGTAGAGGTTGTGGCGCGCCGGATCGGCCAGACCGGCCAGGTTCCACGGCCGGATCCTGCGTTCGACCCAGCCTACGAAGTCCCCGTCTCGGCGACCAAGCAGCCGCTCCACCGCCTCTTCGTAGACCGCTTCCCACTCGCTGCTTCCGGCGCCGAGAAAGCCGTCGACCGAACCCGTCCCGAGCAACCGCTCACTGGCCTCCGCATGGCTCACGGCCGCGAAGTAGAGGAAGCTCAGCGCCGCGAAACTCTCCGCATCGCGGCGCGCGAGATAGGCGGCGTAGATGAGCCGCTCGATCTGGTCCGCCTCGCTCTCCAGCCGCCGAGCGTAGGCGGCTATGACCGCCGGCCGATCCACCTGCGAGCCCTCGACCAGAGCCTCGGCCAGCAGCTCGACGCTACGCAGACTCCATGCGATCCCGGTCGAGAACATCGGCTCGAAGAAGGCG
This sequence comes from Thermoanaerobaculia bacterium, assembly GCA_046756565.1. Lineage (GTDB taxonomy): Bacteria > Acidobacteriota > Thermoanaerobaculia > Multivoradales > JAHEKO01 > CALZIK01. The sequence goes on from JBHHWO010000028.1 coordinate 36,366, forward strand.
AAGGCGTGTGGCAGAGCCAGCCAGCCCGCGCCCGAGGCACGATGCCGCCGGTACTGGAGACGATGAATGCGCTCGATCGGACGGGCCGCGCGAGCGGCTCCGAACTGCCTGTGAAGAGTCGGATACCGGGCCAGGACGTGGCGCCACTGCTCCTCTGGTGCGGTTCCGGCCCACGCCGGACCGCAGCCAGCGGGCTCTTCGATCCACACCAATCCCGCGCTCACCCGACCGCAATCGAAGCGCAGGCTGTAGAGCCAGCCCTCGTCGACCAGATGGTGGACCGCGGCCCATTCTTCCGGATACGGCCCGCGGGGCAGATCGGGCGCCACCGCCGCCAGCTCGGGCACCTCTTCAAAGTGAGAATAGACCAGGCTCGACGAGAACCGCGCCGGCTCCTGGATAAGCCCGACTCCGAGGTGCTCGGCAACCACGCCGGCTCTGCCCGAGCCGTCGATCACGAGGTCGGCGACAATTGTCCGAAGCTCGCCGGCGCTCCGAGCGTCGAGCACCACCCGGTCTCTATCGCGCCGTGCGGCGACCACCTCTGTTCCCTCGCGTAGCTCGGCGCCGGCTTCGATCGCTCGCGAGACGAAATACGCATCCACATCCCGCCGCAGCCAATGGGTGTCCGCGAGCCGGTCCTCGGGCGACGCCGCGACCATCAGCCGGTTCCGGTTGCGAGTGCCGGGCTCGAACTCGCGTTCCGGATCGTGAAACCAGAACGTGAAACCCCGCTTCAAGCCACGCTCCAGATCCGGGCGCCGATCGAGCCAGCGGCCGTGCGTGGCCAGGTCATAAAGGTCCGGCAGGTCCCAGCGCCGGGCCAGGCGCTCGAGGCAGAGATTCCCGAGCGGCGTCGACGATTCACCGAGAGCGAAGCGCGGGTGCCTGTCCTTCTCCAGAAGGATCACCCGTGCGCCCGCGCCGGCCAGGATGCGCGCCAGCAAGGAGGAAGCGAATCCCGATCCGACGATCGCGAAGTCGTAGGTCATCCGGCGGAGCACGCCTCACAGGCCACGGGTTCCATCCGTTCGCCCGACAGGTTCATCCGACGCAAGCGGGACAAACGCGGTTCTCGGCACTCGGCACAGTCCGCCTCGCGCGCGAATCGGTCGAGGTCCCAGGTGTCCAGGAGCACCGCGCGAGGGGAATCTCGCACGTAGGACTCCTGTAGATCGAGGGCCCTCGCGAAGGCCAGCTCGATCTGTTCGAGCGAGGGCTCTGCGAGGTCCGCGCTGGAAGACTCCACGCGAAGCGGGATCAGGGTCACGGTTTCGGCGCCGGAATCCAAAGCGTACGCCGTGGAGATCAGGGTCCAGTCCACGCTCTCGGACTGGGGCACGAACGGGGGGCTGATCAGAACAAACGCCCTGAACGGGATCCCGGCGGTCTCGAGCCGCGCCGCAGCGCGGTTCCAGTCCTCCAGCGACATCTGCTTGTTGAACCGCGGCAGCGCCTCCGGATGTACGCACTCGAGACCCATGGCGACCTCGAGATCGCCCTCGAGCCGGGCGGCAAACTCCGCGCAGTGATCGTCGACCAGGCGCGGGTGACACTCCACCACCACCCGGTCGAACGAGCCGGCCATGCCCGCCAGGCGCTCGAGGTCCGCGGCGGGCACCGCCCGCTCTTCGAAGAAGTTCGAGGCGTTGTACAGCTTGAGTCGTGCTCCCGGCGGGACGCGACCGTAGTGGGAGAGCGCCTGAGCGAGCTGCTGCGGAAGCGCTCCAGGTGGCGTCGGCCCGTCGAGAGTGTTCTTCCAGAGGTCGCAGAAGACGCAGGTATACGGGCACTCGGCGCCCGCCAAAAGCACGGTCAGGCTCGAAACGGCGCCGCCCGTCGCGGTCCGCTCCTGCTCACGGATCACGCCGAGCGGAGACCACGGATCCACGACCGCCTTGGGGTCTCTGGCAGAGCGTATACCTGCGCTGCTCGAAGGCGCCCTGTGCTCGGAGGTCACACCAACGCGTGACGATGGCGCTCTTCGAAGAAGCGCCGGTAGACCATGGGGTCCTCCGCGAACGTCGACCAGAAGGTCTCCGAAGCCACGGCTCCCTGCTGGAATCTGCGCTTGGGGAACACCGGAAGCTCGAGGCCGAAGACCGCGGCCATTCCCCGCCTCAGGATCTCGCCCTTGAGCGCGTACAACTCGCGATGGCTCCCCCGAGCCAGCTCGGCGAACGGTACGGCAGCGGCAATCTCGACCAGAGCCGGCTCCGCAAACGGGCTGAAACCGCGGAACCCCAGCTTGCGCGCCGGAGCGAAGGTCCGAACGCATCCCCGGCTCATGCCCCCACTGTAGGTCAGAGAGTGCTTGACGCAGTCCACACCCCAGCCCTCCTGGTACAGAACCGGGTTGTTGACGACGCTCCGGATCGTCAACTCCGGGTTCTCCTCGATCGCGTAGTCCTTCAGATTCTCGTCGCCGCCGTCGCCGTCGGCGAGGTAGACCCACTCCGGATAGCGCGCCCGGAGCTCGGAGAGAAGCGCCAGATTGACGGCCGCGCACTCGACGTCGAGCGGTTTGTAGTCCTCGATGACTTCGATCGCCGTGAACGGGTCGACGGCTTCGGCGGGCACCTCCACCACTTCCAAGAACAACTCGAGATCCAGAGCGTGCAGGAAATCGCGCGCCTGCTCGAGATCGGCGCCATTTCCGTCCACCGAAAGGGTGAATGCTTTCAGCCGCGCCGGGCTCTCTCCCCGCTCCAAGAGCCCCCGGTACACGGAGAGGAAAACCGAGCCGCTGTCGATACCGCCGGAGAACAAGACGCCGATCGGCTGCTTGGGCGGCAGGCTCGCCAGCCAACCATCGACGCTCGCCCGCAGCGCTTCGACGTACCGGCGACCGATCTCGTCGAGGTCAGCCGGCAGTGTGTTCGGGCGCGGCTTGACGAAGCGCTCGTAGCTCGGATTCGGGTCCGGGCAGCCCACCAGACGAAGGGTCATGACGTGATGCGCAGGGACCATCCGCGTGTAGGACGGATGGAACTGCTCGGCATGGCTCTCGGCGTCCAGACAGGCTTGGATCTCGGCGATCGACTCGGCCACCACCAACATCGGGCCTTCGACCTCCTTGGCCAGAAAGAAGCGAAGCGGCCGTTCCAGCGACCGGGCCATGAACACCTGTTCACCGTCACGAGCGACCAGAGCGAACGAGCCCTCGATCGACCGCACGTTCGAAGCATCACCGGAGCGCAGCACCCTGCGCGCGTCGTCGACGCTCATGTTGCGGATCTGCTGCGTCTCAGAGTCGGTCAGGTCAATGAGCCGCGCGACGTAGCCTTCCTTCATCTCGTTGTCTCCTCCCAAGTTGCTTTCCGTGTGAGCTATAGCCCCGGT
>JBHHWO010000029.1:0-39548 GCA_046756565.1 Thermoanaerobaculia bacterium
TTTGGGGGTTTCGGTCCGATATTCTCTTCGCCAATGGCGCCGCGCTTCGACTCTCAGAACCTGCGCCTCGAGCTGGCGGTCGCGGATCTCCTCGACGCGTCGTTGTTTCGCCACTTCGGCTTCGGCCAGCGGGGCGGCTACGAGCGCATGTGGGTCGGCCAGGCCATCCACAGCCACTACCAGGACGAAGCCCAGCAAAACGACCCGACCTACCGCGCCGAGGTGGCGATCCGCGTCGCCTTCGAGCATCGCGGGTGGGAGATCTCCATTCGCGGACGAATCGACGGCCTGCGCAAGGAGCCGGACGGCGACTCCGAGCGTGAGCTGACGATTCTCGAGGAAATCAAGTCGGTTCGCCGTGGCAGCGAGCTTGCCGAAGCGACCCGCGAGATCTACCAGCGGCAGGCGCTTCTCTACGCCTGGATGCTGAGTCTCGGGGGCAGAGCGCAGATCGGCCCGAGGGGCGAGCAGGAGACCGGCGATGGTGCGCCGGAAGCGATGCCACCCGAGTCGATCGGTGCGGAGCTGGTGCTGATCGAGATCGGGTCGCACGAGGTCCGGCGCGAGCCTCTCGAGATCGACCTCGAGAGCATCGAGACATCGGTCCGTCGCCGCCTCAACCGGCTGATCCGCGAGCACGAACGCGACCGCGAAATCGCATTCGCGCGCCGTGAAGCCGGTGAGCGTCTGCGCTTCCCCTACCCCGAGCTGCGCGGCGGACAGGACGGCATGATCCAGGCGGTCGGCACCGCACTGGCACAGGAGGAGCACCTCCTCCTCGAGGCGCCTACCGGCCTGGGCAAGACCGTCGCCGCCCTCTATCCGGCCCTCAAGTACGCCCTCGAGAACCAGAAGAGGGTCTTCGTGCTGACCGCCAAGACCCTGCAACAGGAGATGGCAACGGCGGTACTCGAACTGCTCAACGCCGACGGCGCCTTTCACTCCCTCAGGCTCCGCGCCAAGGCGAAGATGTGCGCCAACGAGGAGGTCATCTGCCACGAGGAGTTCTGCCGGTACGCAAAGGACTACTACCTCAAGCTCCACCGCTCGCGGATCGTCGACGACCTCCTGCTGCGCTACCAGACAATCTTGCCAGACGGGATCTACGCCCAGGCGGAGCAAACAGAGGTCTGCCCGTTCGAGGTGAGCCTCGAGCTCTCGGGCCGCTCCCAGGTCGTGGTCTGTGACTACAACTACGTGTTCGACCCGTACGTGGCGCTCGCCGAATTCGGCAAGGACAACGATCTTCGGGACACGGTCTTGGTGGTCGACGAGATTCACAATCTGGTCGACCGCGGTCGCGGCTACTACAGCCCGCGGCTCTCGACCGGTAAGACCCTGGCGGCCGAGGAGTTTCTTCAGGCGTTGCCGCACGAAGTCCCGCGCCGGGCGGCCAAGACCTGTCATGAGCTTGCGGCCTGGATTGGTGACACGACGGACCGCGTGTTCGCCGAACTCGGAGGGCCTGAAGCAGCAGAGCAGCCGGACGGCAGCGCCCCGGGGAACGGCCGCGACGCCGCCGAGACCGCCTTCCCCGAGGACGACCTCTGGGATCTCAGACCCGACTTCGACGACGCCTTCGTCAACTACGTCGAGTACCAACGGGAAACCTCCACGTACCGTGCAGAGGATCCGTTCGTCGACCTCTACTTCGACTTCCTGCGCTTTCTGGACGGACTCGTTCTGGCACGTTCGGACGCCTTCAGCCAGTACGTCCGACGCCGAGGCGAAGGCCGGTCGGTAAACATCCTGTGCAAGGACCCGAGCCGGTTCCTCGGTGGAGTGATCAACCGGACACACTCGACCCTGGGCCTCTCGGCGACGCTGTCGCCGACCGAGTTCTATCGGGATCTGCTCGGCTTCGACCGCGAGCGGACGGTCGCCAGGAGCTTCGCGAGCCCGTTTCCACGCGAGAACCGCTGTGTCGTCATCGACCATTCCGTGTCAACCCTGTGGCGCGAGCGCGACAGCAACTACGGGCCGATCGCCGACAACCTGTCCAGGATGGCGGCGGCAGTGCCCGGCAACTGCCTGGCGCTCTTTCCGAGCTACGCGTTCGTCGATCAAGTGGCTCCACGGATCGAGGGTGTGGGCAAGCGGATTCTGGTGCAGGGGCGAGAGGACAGCGATCAGGCGCGCGAGGAGATGCTGGAGCTTCTACGGACGCCGATCGCCGGCGACAATCTGCTCTTGGCCGTCGCCGGCGGCGTGTTCGCCGAGGGAGTCGATTACCCGGGCGACATCCTGAAGGCGGTCGCGATCGTCGGACCTTGCCTGCCGGCGGTCACGCTCGAGCGCGAACTCCTCAAGATCTACTACCAGGAGCGCTTCGAGCGCGGCTTCGAGTATGCCTTCGTCGTGCCCGGCATGACCCGGGTGGTCCAAGCGGCCGGCCGGCTGATCCGGTCCGCCGACGATACGGGCGTGATCGCGCTTCTAGACCAGCGCTTCCTCAGAACTCCGTATCGGGCCCATGTTCCGGAGGACTGGTACCAGGGAGGGCGTCTGGAGGATCTCATCGCTCTACCCGGCGAAGCCGCGGCCCGGTTCTTCGCCGAGCTGCAGGTGGAACAAGCCTGAGGGCCTGCGCCAGCGCTAGCCGCACCAACCCGCGCACTTGTGGACCGGCTAGTGTCCCGTGCGGCAAGTTCCTTTACATTCGAGCGGTGCTGCATTCCGCTGGGCGGCGTTGCTCCTCTGTCGAATATGCCCGATATTCTCAGTCGTCGCGCCTTGCCCAGCGCACGCTTCACCGCTCTCGGTGTGGCAACGAACTTACCGCACGGGACACTAGTCGCTGTCCGCCTGCCGGCGGCCGTACTTCTCGAGATGCTCTTCGACCAGCCGGTGGACTCCGATCCTCTGAAGCTCGGCCGAAAGCACGAGGATCTGGTTCGCCTTGAGCGGGTGATCTTTGTAGATCACCGCGAGCACCTTCTTGAGCGCCGCGGACAGCTCCGGGTCCTGGGCTTCGTCGCCGGCGCTCACGCCCGGGAACTCAAGAACGCCCTTCGGCGGCTTCATGCATTTCGTCCGGATCGTAGTCGTAGAGAAGCGACCGGACGGTCAGGCTGGGCGCGACCTCGACGCCCTCGTCCCAGCCCCACATGTCGATGGTCTCCCAGGGACAGTAGCGGGCGCAGAGCTGGCAGCCGATGCAGCGCTCGAGATCGACCTCGACGAGCTTCATGAAATCCGGGTGCTCGGGACCCGGAACGATCTCGATGCAGTCGACCGGGCAAAAAGCGATGCAGGCCTCACAGCCGGTACAGCCCGTCTGGTCGATCACCGCGACCTGCTTGGGCGGCTTGGGACGTGGCGCCTTGTCGATCTCGATCTTCGTCTTGTAGGGAAACTCGTCGGCCATTGCGCGGATACTAGCAAAGCCGCCGGCCGATCACGGGTGCCGTGCGAGAATCTCGCGGTGCGTCCCTCCCTCGAGCAACGGATTCTCGAGTTCATCCGAGACGCCGAGGCTGCGGACTTCGAGCAGCTGGCGCTCGAGCTCTTCGCCGACCAGTACGAACGCCTGGACGACTATCGCTCGGTTTGCCGGGCAGTCGGCGTTGCGCCGAGCTCGATCCGCGATTGGCGCGAGATTCCTGTCGGCTCAGCCGCGCCTGGGGAGGCCGACTCGTGGCTCCGCTCGGTGGCCGCCCTCGCCGTCCCCGAGCTCTTCCGCAACGGATCATCGTCGCTGATCCTGAGTACCGAGCGGGACGCCGCACCCCTTCTGTCGGTCCTTGCCGAATCCGTGGGCGAGGGAGGCTTCACCGCATCCGGCCGTCTCGACGGCCACGCGGTACGCTCCTGGCTGGCTACGCGGCAACGCGATCGCCGGCCGGTGCGAATCGCCGCCTCAGACTCGGGTCTGGACGGCCTTCTCGAATTCCTGGATCGACGGAGCCTCAAGTTCCGTCTACCGCCCGGCTCGGGTTGCTATCGGGTGGGCCCGGCCGAAACTGTCGGCGGCGCGGATTGGAGCTCGGCACTCGCTGAATTCCTCGGGCTGTCGCCCGACGGCTGCCGCTGTCTGGTCTGCGAACCCGTGGTGACGCCTCTCCTGGAGGCCGCGCCGCCCGCCACGGGATTCTCGCTGCCTCATTGGGTGCGACCGGTCGGTCGTGGTCCGGGAGACGTCACGCTCGTCGATCTCGCCGCTCTCCGCCAACCTCTCCACTTCGGGCTCCCCGCCACGGCCGGCATCGACGCCGCGGGTCGACTCGTCCTCGGACGCTCGTAGCTTCGATCAGTCGCGCCGCGCCCAGAGGCCCCACTCGTGGCCGTCCGGGTCCGTGAACCGCGCGAACCTGCCGCCCTCGACCTTGCGCGGCTCCAGGGTCACCGTGCCGCCACAGGCGACCACCCGCTCGAGACACCCATCGAGCGACTCACCCTCGAGACGGACCACGGGGAGCGGGCGATCGAGAAGCTCGGCCGAGCCTTCGAGCAGACCGACCGAGACCCTGTCGGGCGAGCCCGCGGACACGCGCCGGTAGGTACCTGCGGCGATATCGACCCTCTCTTTCGCCGACCATTCGAAGACCCGCCCCAGAAAGTCGGCCATCCGATCGGCATCGCCGACCGGGAGTTCGAAGTGATCGAGCTCGGCAGTCAGGGTCAGGAGCCGATGAGGTTCCAGAGAGCCGCCTCGGGCTGGCGCCAATCGTTGCCCTCGATACGGCCGACCTCGCGCTCCTCGACGAAGATCACACCGGTCGGAACCGAATGAACCCCGTACTTGGCCGCCTCGGTGTCGCCCTTGAACCCTCGGGGCAGACCGTAGAACTCGAACGAGAGGCCCGTGTCCTCCAGCCTCTGAGCCACGTTCAAGATGCGGGGAACCATCTGTCCGCAAGCCGGGCACCAGGTCCCGAAGAAGATCCGCACCCGGACGTTCGAGCTCGTCTGCCCGAGCCGATCGAGCACCTCCTGGGAGGGCTCATAGGCTTCCGCGCGGCGCGCGTAGACCGCCGACTTCTCCAGCATAGCGTCCGCGTCGTAGAGGCCGATGAGCGGCGGCTTGGGCTTCAACCGGAGCTCATTGTCGGCGACCTTGAAAACCACGTTGGTACCGACCACTTCGAAGGGGTCGTGGGTCGCAATGACGGGATCGGTCTTGACCTCGAGGAATCCTCCGGCCAGCCTCTGCACCTTCATGAAGTTGAGGCTTTCGACGACTCGCTGCCGAGGCCACACCAGGACCGGCGGGTCGGTGACCTGCTCGGGCATGATCAGGATCGCCGACGTCTGCGACGAGCGGTAGATCCGCGCTCCCGGACTGTCCTCGCCGTTGACGACGACGACGAAATCGTCGATCAGCTCAAAGCCGCGCTGAATCTCACCGCGCGGCGACTGCGCCGAAGCCGGAGCTGCGGCGCCGATCGCCAGGACGGACAATGCCAGCGCCGCGGACGCCACGCGAGTAGCAGGAAACGAATCGAGTGAACCGCTCATGAATGGGAACCTCCAAAGCGAGCCGGCTGGCCCGCGCGAGTCGCTGATCTTACCCCGGTATCGGCAGCCGACGTGCCCATTCCGAGGCGTTTGGCGTCGACCGTCGCAGCCGCTCATCAGGATTGCACGTTCCATTCCAGGCGTCTCCGGCTCTGGGGAGGCCGGCGGTCACTCGGCGTCGGGAAGACCCGCCCAGGTCCTGGTGACCCCACCATCTTCCACTGCAAACGCTCGCGGCAGCGTTCTGTACAAAGGCCGCAATAGCGGCAAGGGAGTCTCGCGCACCTCGAAGCGCGGTCCCCACTCCCAGAAGAAGGTCTGCACGCGCTCATCCGAAGCGTTCGCGAGCAGCCAGAGCGACGTCTCCGGCGAGGCGGCGACGAGGGCGTTCAAACGGTCTACCGTCTCTTCGATCGCTTCGCCGTCGAGGTCATCGATGACCACGACGTGCCCGCCCTCGAGCAGCTCGGGCACCACGATGTCGAGGCAGACGCGCTCGGCGCCGGGCTTCTCCGCTCCGGCGCAGAAGTCGACGATCCGCTTGCCGACTCCGAGCCGGGTCGCGGCGTCGTCGAGTGGCAGGCTCGGAGACGCCCAGGCCAGGATCGCCATGCCTAGCGTTGCCGCGCCCACCAGCCCGAGCCGCCACCGTTTCGAGGGGCCTCGCGAGCGGCCCACAAACGCAGCCAGCGAGAACGGCGGCACCAGCAGAACGAGATCCTGCCAGAAGGCCTCCGCCGGTGTCCTGTCGAGGAGGTTCCCGAAGCATCCACACGCCGAGGCGTCGTCCAGATCGCCACGCATCCAACGCAGATAGGCCCGCGCGGTGAGAAAGACGAAGAACGCGACCAGCAGTCCGGTCGGGACCAGGACCCAGCGTCGGCGAAGGTCGAGAATGAGCGCCGCGCCGAGACCGGCCTCGAGCACGATCACGAACCACCCCATTAGACCCGCCGGGAATAGGAAGTCGAGGCCCTCGAAGCGGATCTGTTCGGCAAACGCCAGGGGATCGAGCGCTTTGGGCACTGCGGCGACCACAAAGACCAGGCCCAGTACCAGTGCTCCGGCGGTTCCGGCCCACTCGAGGCGGTTCGAGCTTGCGCTTGCCACGGACGCGATCATCGCACTTTTGAGCGCACCTTCGAACCTCGGGCAGACGACCCCACCGAGATGTCGCCTTCCCACTGAAGATGCTTGCGAAGCTCGGAAGCGGTCGGCCCCTCGCCGGTGTTGAGGACTCTCTCGATCGGCCCACTGAACAGAACACGGCCGCCGCGAACTCCACCTCCGGGCCCGAGGTCGACGACCCAGTCGCAGCGCGCGATCAGATCCGGACTGTGCTCGACGACGAGTACCGAGTGCCCTGAATCGACCAGACGCCGCAGCGTGCGGCTGAGCAGATCGATGTCGGCCAGGTGCAGGCCGGTCGTCGGCTCGTCGAACAGCAACAACCGCGGCTTCACGGACGAGCCATTGCCCAGAAACGAAGCCAGCTTGAGGCGTTGCGCCTCGCCGCCCGACAGGGTCGCCGTCGAGCGGCCGAGCCCCAGGTAGCCGAGACCGGCGTCGGCGAGCTGCCTCAAACCACGGCAGAGCCTGGCGTGCTGTGCGAAATGCTCGAGGGCCCGATCCACCGACAGCTCGAGGGTCTGGGCGATGTCCAGCCCCCGGAACTTGATCGCCAGCACCGAGTCGAGGAATCTCCGCCCCTGGCACTGCTCGCAGCGCACGGTGACCGCGGCCATGAACTGCATGTCGACCTCGACCTCTCCGGTGCCTCTGCAGGTCTGGCAGCGGCCCTTGTCGACGTTGAAGGAGAAGTGACCCGCCGTGATGCCGTGGCGCCGCGCCAGCGGCGTAGAGGCGAACAGTTTGCGAATCTGATCGTAGACCTTAACGTAGGTCACAGGGTTCGATCGGCTGGAGCGGCCGAGCGGCCTCTGATCCACCAGCAGGACCTCATCGACCTGGTCGAAGCCCAGGAGCTCGCGGCACTTGCCCCGGTCCAAGTCGATGACCTTCCTCTTGCCCTCGACGTTGGCGTAGATCACGTTCTCGACCAGTGTCGACTTGCCGGAGCCCGACACGCCGCTGACCGCGACCAGAGCTCCCCGAGGGAAGCTGACGTCGACGTTGTCGAGGTTATTGGCAGTCGCGCCCCGTATCTCGAAGCGGGCCGCCCCGCCGCCTCTGCAACCGGCCCGAGCTTGGCCCTCGCCCTGGCCCCGTTTCTCGCGGTGGAAGCGTGCCTGATGGCGCCGGGCAGCGGTTCCGGTGCGGATGCGCAGATATGCCGCCGTGGCCGAGTCCGGAGACTCCAGGATCTCGGGCAGCGAGCCCTCGGCGATCACCTCGCCTCCCAGATCTCCGGCCGCCGGCCCCAAATCGATGATGTGATCGGCGCCTTCGATCAGGGTTCGATCGTGTTCGACGACGAGCACGGTGTTTCCCCGGCCGGCCACGCTCCGGAGGAGCTCGACCAGGCGGTCGCTGTCCTGCGGGTGTAGGCCGATCGTCGGCTCGTCGAGCACATAGAGCGTGCTGGTGAGTCCCGAGCCCAGGGCGGCCGCGAGCTGAATCCTCTGGGTCTCCCCGCCCGACAGAGTTCGCGCTTGCCGGTCGAGCGTCAAATAGTCGAGTCCTACGCGCGACAGGACCCCGACGCGCTCCGTGAGCTCTTCTATCAGGTGCCCACCGACCTCGAGCTGGCGCGGACTCCATTCGGCGGCCGCCAGCCAGGCCACGAGATCCTCGACGTTCATGGAGTAGAGCTCGGGCAGTGACGCTCCCAGGAGTCGCGCCGCGCAAGCCTCGTCCTTGAGGCGCCGGCCGTTGCACACGGGACACGGATCGTAGGCGCGGTAGCGAGCCAGGAGCACGCGCACGTGAACCTTGTAGGAGCGCCGCTCGAGCCATCGGAAGAAGCGCTCGAGACTGGTGAACTGGCCCTTGCCGCGCCAGACGAAGTCCCGAGCTTCCGGTGACAGCTCGTCCCAAGGGACGTCGAGCGGCACGCCTTCCTCCTCGCAGGCGGCGAACAAGCGAGGATACCGGTCTTCGTAGGCCTTGGTGTTCCAGGGCGCGATCGGACGATCGCCGAGGCTCTTCGACCCGTCCGGGACGACGCGCTCCGCATCTACGCCGATCACCCGTCCGAAACCCTGGCACTCCGAGCAGGCCCCCAGAGGCGAGTTGAACGAGAAAAGCGCGGGCTGGAGCCGGCGAAAGCGGGTCGCACACTCGGGGCACGACAAATCTCGGGAGAAAAAGCGGCTCACCCCGACGCCGACCGCCTCGAGGACTCCGCCACCCATCGTGAGCGCCTGCTCCGCGGCGCCCGGAAGCCGGCTACCGCCGCGCCCGGCTCGAAAGCGGCCGAGCACCAGGCGGAGGGGATCCAGCTTCTTCAACCAGCGGCTCTTCGAACTCAGTCTCTCGACTTCCCCGTCGACCCAGATACGGGCATATCCCTGGCGAACCAGCTCCGAAAGGGCCGCGGACGCCTGGCGCTTGGGGCGTGGAATGCGCGCCAGCAGAACGAACCGCTCACCGACACCGCCGCCGTCTAGCTCGCCCGCGATCTCGTCGAGCGTCAGGGCACGAACCAGCGAGCCGTCGTTCGGACAACGGATCTCACCGAGATGAGTGAACAGGAGCCGCAGCACATCCGAGATCTCCGCCAACGTGGCCACCGTCGAGCGCGCGTTCCGGACGTGGTTCTTGGCTTCGAGCGCTACTGCCGGCAGGACGTTCGTGATCTCGCGAACCGGCGGCCGCTCCATCTGTCGCAGGAACTGGCGGGCATAGGTCGAGATCGACTCGACGAAGCGCCGCTGCCCCTCGGCATACACGGTGTCGAACGCCAGCGACGACTTGCCCGATCCGGACAACCCGGTCACGACGGTGACCCGGTCGTGCGGTATCCGGCAGTCGATGTCCTTCAAATTGTGGGTTCGGGCACCGTAGACCTCGATGGCGGTGGTGGATGGCATCGAAATGGGGAGATTCGCAAAGAAAGCGGAATCGCCCAACCCGACATCATAGCTCCATCGGAAAGGACCTCGGCAACGATCGCCGGTCCCACCTTCGCGTCACCCATTCCCCATCCCGGTGTCCATCCCCGCGCCTCCGCGCTTCGGCGGCGATCGGCAGGCCAATCCTTCAGGGGACGGCTCGGGCTAAAAGACCTGCAGGGGCAAGGGCCCTCGCCTGCGCTCCGCTTCGCGCACGCCGCTGATGCCCTCCAATCGCTGTCTCAAGCGCTTGCGGAGAGCCCCCTGCACGGATTGCCTGCCGCATCGCCGTAGCCGACGCTCTCCTCGCTTCTCTGAGTCATCCGAGGAGCAGTGCGCCAGCATTATCAGCGCGACTCGTCCGAGAACGAGGCCGAAACCTCGAGCCACCTTCCGCGCCGCGGGTTGATCAAAAGCTCGAGGTGAGGCCTTTCGGTCGCTCAAACATCGGGCACCCGTTGCTGCGCTCGGGGGAAGGCTCCCGCCCAAAGCTACCTGACTTCCTGCGACATATCCGCTACGCCGCCAGCGTCCCGAAGTCGTCGGCGAGCGGAGCGATTCGAGGTCGGAGGCGAGGACCCGCCGGGCCGAAGAAGACGCGGCCGAGGTGTCTTTCTCGGCGAGCACCCACCCGAAGGGTCGAGCCGAAAGGCGAGGTCGGTGTCGCCGTCCGAGGCCGCGACGAATGAGGCCCAGGCGGATCGACTCCGCCGAGTGCGAAGCGAGACGACCGACTGAGGGACGCGTGACTCGGCGCAAGACCTGCCGAGCGCCGCCGACGCGCGGAGGATCGAGACCGAGAAGCCTACGGACTCCGCCCGCGCTTCTTCTTGCCGAAGACCCGCGACAGCCATCGCCAGGGACGCCGCTTGCGACGCTCATCGCGCCAGGTCGGCTCAGCGGCTACGGCCCAGTCGGTCCAATCGCCATGCAGGCGGCAAATCCGCTCGGGCACGTCGTCCGCGAGAAAGAACTCGGTCATCACCTCGAGGCACCTGCCGGTGGCGAGCTCTCCCGTGGTCGGATCGATCACCGCAGTTACGATGCCGCCCGGTTGCGTTGGAACTCCGTAGCCTCCGACCGGCCGGGTCTTGTATGTGAACCGCGTCCAGATCGGCAGAGCCGCCCGCGCCCCGGACAGGCGAGTCGCCGAGTTGTCGTCGTACCCGACCCAGACCAGCGTCGCGCGATCGGGCGAGTAGCCGGCGAACCAGCTGTCGCGTCGGTCGTTGGTGGTGCCGGTCTTGCCGGCAAGCGGGTCGTAGAGACCCTGATCCCGCACGCCAGTGCCCGTGCCGCGCTCGAGGACGCCGCGCAGGATGGTGGTGGTCAAGAACGCGGCTTCCGCGCTCAGCGCCCTGGTCGGCGGATCGAGGGCCTTGCCTTCGAGCGGCCGGCCTTCCGGGTCGAGAACTCCCCGGAGCGCATGAACCGCCGGCCGGACGCCACCCGCAGCCAGAGTTCCGTACACCGTGGCCAGATCGATCGGGCTCACCTCGAAGGCGCCCAGCGCCAGCGCCGGGACTTCACGCAGCGGTGTTCGAATTCCGAGTTCGCGAGCCGTTTGGACGATCGCTGGCAGGCCCAGGTCCATCGCCACCCGGACGGTTGGGATGTTCAGGCTTCTCTCGAGAGCGGTACGAACGGTCACCCAGCCCCGGTAGTTGCCGTCCGAGTTCTGAGGCGACCACCGTCGGTTGGCTAGCGCGACCGTGAGCGGCGAATCCTCGACAAAGCTCGCCGGAGTCACCACCCCGCGCTCGAACGCCGCCGCATAGACGATCGGCTTGAATGCGCTACCGGCCTGGCGCTGCGCCTGGGAGGCGCGATCGAACTGGCTCACGCGGTAGTCCCGGCCACCCAGATAGGCCAGGATCGCGCCGGTCTTGGGATTCATCGACACCAGAGCCGCCTGCAGCTGGCCCTGGCGGCCGCGCGCCTTCTCCCATCCCGCCTCGAGCGCGTCGAGTCCCCACGAGACCGACTCCTCGGCAGCTTTCTGGCTGCGGTGGTCGAGAGTCGAGAGCAGAACGTAGCCGGTGTCCTCGAGCCGATCGACTCCAAAGCGACGCGCCGCCTCCGCGGCTGCGAGATCCGCAAAGTAGGGCGCTTCGCGCACGCGCACCGGGTGAGGATCGGAGCACATCGGCAGGGCGGCGGTCTCGGCCGCCGCTTCGTCGGTCGACCAGCCGAGCTCACTCATCCGTCCGAGAATCCAGTTGCGGCGATCGAGAGCGCGCTGCGGAGCGGCCTTGGGCGAGTAGTAGCCCGGGGAACGGATGATCGCGGCCAGCAGCGACGCTTCGCACAGATCCAGCTCCGAAGGATGTTTGCCGAAATAGGCCCACGCAGCGGAGCCGACGCCGATCAGGTTCACCGAGCCCGCAGAGCCCCAGTAGATCTCGTTCAGGTAGGCGCTGAGAATCTCCTCTTTGTCGTAGCGTAGATCCACCAGGACCGCCAAGACGACCTCGCGCAGCTTGCGCGCGAACGTGCGCTCATGGGTCAGGAAGATGTTCTTGACCAGCTGCTGAGTGAGGGTGCTTCCCCCCTGCTGCAGCTCGAGGCCGCGCAGATTCACCCAGGCGGCCCGAGCGATTCCCCGGAGCGACAGGCCCTGGTGCTTGTAGAAGGTCGCGTCCTCGGCCGCCAGAACCGCCTTGATGAAGTGGTCCGGCATCTCGTCCAGAGCCGCCGGCCGCTTCTCGCGCCGTGCGGAGCCG
Source organism: Thermoanaerobaculia bacterium (assembly GCA_046756565.1). GTDB lineage: Bacteria > Acidobacteriota > Thermoanaerobaculia > Multivoradales > JAHEKO01 > CALZIK01. Next base: position 12,194 of record JBHHWO010000029.1, read on the forward strand.
ACGAAGCTCGCCAACACGGGCGCTTCGAGCGCCGCGCGCTCGACCGGCTCTCCCTGCCAGGTGATCGTTCGGACCCGACCGCTACGGACCTGTACCTCGAGAACCCCCGGAGCTTGCCAGCCCCGCGGCGTCGGCCGCTTGCGGAGATGTACCGAGAAGCCGGCCCGGGTGATCCGGTACTGGCCCGGCCCTGCGGGCTCGCTCTCCCGCCCGCGGTACCCAAGACGGTCGAGCTCGTCTCGGAGCTCCTTGCTTCGCAGCGATGCTCCGATGTCGATCGGGTACGGACTACCGTAGACTCGCGTCGGCTTCGACGCCCGCGCCTGGTCGAGCTGTGCAGACAGCTGCCAAAACGGCCACAGCACCCACGCGAGGCCGAGGGCGAGCAACAGGGCCGGCCCGCCGAGAAGTAGCCGTCGCCGTCCAGAAACCGCTGTCCACACCGAACCCTTGCGCCGCCGCTTGCGGCTCCGCGGTCGATGTCGACTCGCCATGAATGGGTAGAAAATGCAACTTCTACGCCACGATCTCGCGCGTGCTATCGTCCGCGCGCCATGATCTCCGTCTCGAATCTGGGCAAGGTTTTCGGCGCCCAGATTCTCTTCGAGAACGTCGCCTTTCAGCTCAATCCCGGTGAGAAGTACGGCCTCGTCGGAGCCAACGGCTCAGGCAAGTCGACGCTGCTGAAGATGCTCTCCGGCGAAGAGCCGGCGAGCGACGGAACGATCTCGATCCCCAAGCGCCTACGACTGGGAATCTTGCGCCAGGATCACTTCGCCTTCGAAGGCGAACGGATCCTCGACGTCGCGCTCATGGGCAACGACGACCTCTGGCAGGCGATGGCGGAAAAAGAGCGCATCCTGGAAGCCTCGGAGCAAGGTTTCAATGCCGAGCGCTACGCCCAGCTCGAAGACGTAATCCTCCGCCACGACGGCTACAGCGCCGAGGCTCGAGCCGGCGAGATCCTGGAAGGTCTGGGCATCGAGACCGAGCTCCACACGCAGCCGTTGTCGACCCTGTCGGGCGGCTTCAAGCTGCGCGTTTTGCTGGCGCAAACCCTGGCCGCGCAGCCCGAGGCCCTGTTCCTGGACGAGCCCACCAATCACCTCGACATCCTCTCGATCCGCTGGCTCGAGAAGTTCCTGCAGACGTTTGCGGGCGTCGTGGTGGTGATCTCGCACGATCACCGATTCCTCGACAACGTGGCGACCTATGTTCTCGACGTCGACTACCAAACAGTCACTCTGTACAAGGGCGACTACACCGCCTTCGTCGAGCAAAAGGTGGCCCAGCGAGAGCGCAAGGAAAAAGACATCGACAAACGCGAGAAGGAGATCGCGCACCACCAGGCGTTCGTTGACCGGTTCCGGGCCAAGGCGACCAAGGCTCGGCAGGCCAAGAGCAAGCAGAAGATCCTGGACCGGATCGTTCTGGAGCCTTTGCCGATGAGCTCGCGGCGTTACCCGCGATTCAAGTTCGACCAATCCCGGCCGAGTGGAAAGGAGGTCCTCAAGATCAAAGACCTCTCCAAGGCGTTCGGCGACAACCAGGTCCTGGAACACGTCTCGTTGACGGTCGAGCGTGGAGACCGGATGGCGATCATCGGACCGAACGGAATCGGCAAATCGACCTTGCTCAAGATCGCCGTGGGCGAGCTCGAGCCCGACCGGGGCTCCGCTGAGTGGGGCTACGAAGCCCACCCGGGCTACTTTGCCCAGGACCATCATGATCTGCTGACGCCGGATAAGGCCACGGTCGAAAGCTGGCTCTGGGACATCTGCCCGGGCGAGCCGATCGGCTTCGTCCGAGGCCAGCTCGCGGCGGTCCTGTTCAGCAAAGACGAGGTCGCCAAGCGGCTCGGGGCTCTCTCGGGCGGCGAAGCCACCCGGCTGGTCTTCGCCCGGCTGGCCGTCGAGACGCCCAACGTGCTGGTACTGGATGAGCCCACCAACCACCTCGACCTCGAAGCCATCGAGGCCCTGGTGCACGGCCTCAAGGACTATCCCGGAACCTTGATCGTGGTCTCTCACGATCGCTGGTTCGTCTCCCAGCTCGCCGACCGGATCGTCGAGATCACCCCATCCGGGATCCGCGACTATCGAGGCACCTACGACGAGTACGTCGCCGACTGCGGCGACGACCATCTGGATGTCGAGGCGGTGTTGCGCCAGACGAAGCGTAAGGGCCAGCGCCGCAAGGACAAGGACGCCAAGGCCGCGAACCCGAAGCACAAACGCGAGCTCGAAAAGACGCGCGACCGGCTGGCCGACGAGATCGAGCGCGACGAAGGCCGCGTCAACGAGATCAACGAGCTCTTCTGCGATCCCACGTTCTTCGACAAGACCCCACCCAAGCAGGTCAACAAGCTCGAGCGCGTGCAGGAGGAGCTCAAGGCCCGGGTCGAGGAGAAGATCGCCAAGTGGGAGAAGGTCGAGACCGAGATCGAGGCTCTGAACGGGTAGCGGATCTCGATCAACCCATCGCGTCGGCGGCGATCGGCAGGCGAATCCTTCCCGTTCGACTTCGCTCAGGGCAGGCAGGGGACGGCTCGGGCTGGAGAGCCTGCAGGGGCACGGGCCCTCGCCTACGCTCCGCTGCGCGCAAACCGACTGTGGCCTTCGAAACGAGCTCGCGAGCGCTTGGGAGAGCCCCCTGCGCGGATTGCCTGCCGAATCGCCTGGCCTCCGCGCGCTTCTTGCTCCAGACCGCGGCCTCTAGTCTAGAGCCTCGGCATCGAGCCCTACGCGAGCAAAGCAATCGAACGCAGAGTGTGTTTCTTAGGAGCCCCAGCTGTTCGCGTTAAGCCAAACCTCAAGCACTGTGGTCAGGTCATTGAACTTGAGTTCGCCCGGCTCGAGCTGTTGCGCAGCGCAGATCAACGGCAGATCCTTCTGAAACGTCTGGTAGCGCTTGTACATTGCAGTGCCCCCGGGCAACATCTCATCCGGCTTCTCATCCTTGAGCCAGTCGCGTACGCAAACGAGCGCTTGCTTCGGCTTACCCTGATGAGCTTTCGGGTCCTGACCGGCAATGTCGGAGCAGAATTTCTGATACCGATATCGGTGGGAATCAAGTACCAAGCAGGTCTTCTTTTTCTGCTTCGGACCGCCAAATCGCTTTGCAGCCAAGAAGATGCCGAGCTCCAGCGGCATATTGAAACGCGGCAGGTTGTGCGTTGGATCGAGTTCCGTTGCGGATATGTCGTGGACCCCGTAACGACAGCCGTTGATAATTCGGAAGATCTTGTCTATCCGAGATTCGGATGAATCGCTCCTCTCAAGTGAACACCGCGGCACGTAGCCGCAGTCGGCCACTGCAAAGACGAGCGCCTGAAACAGCGGCCGATAGTCCGCCGTGAAGGGGCAGTTGATGAAGACGGAGTCTTCGTAAGCCGGCAAGGCTATCTAGTGCGACTTGCTGGTGAGCGAGTTGTCGTGGACGATTATGTTCCTCAGGTGGCGGTCGTGCGCGAGCTTCTTGGCATACTTCACGGCGTCCACCTGGCTGACAAACGCCGCCTTCTTACGCTTGGGTGCAATCGTCACAACGTTCCACTTGCCAGCCGATCTCGTCACATGCACGGACTCGATCGCCTTCCTAACGCTCGGCTTTGACAAATCACCTCGGGGTGTAACCTTGATCGTTCGACGCCGCATCGAGTGAATTATACATCTCTGCTGAGAGCTCCTGAGGCAAGAGCCCCCTATTCGTCCCTTGATCAGCCCGGGCGTTTGCTCCAAACGGTAGCGCGGGAGGCGGCTCGGAGCGAGGCCTTGGTTCTCGCGATCGGCCAATCAGTGGCGGCTCGCTTGCGCTCGCCCGGTTTCTTAACGTCGGGTACGGAGACCCGACGCTACCGAGCATGAGGCCTATGCCCGAGCACTAGAGAGCGAACCTCGAAGCGCCTCCCGCGCCGCCGGCCGATCGAATCCCTCGAGGTGAGGTCTCGCGGCTCGACGTCGAGAATCGCGCGGAGGCCAGGCGAGGCGACAGGCAATTCGCACAGGGCGCTCTGAGCGAGCGCTCGGGACATCGATCCGAAGGTCTCTCCGGTCTGCGCGAGTGAAGCGCAGGCGAGGGCCGAGCTCAGGCAGGCGAATCAGCCCGAGCCGTGCCCTGAAGGATTGGCCTGTCGATCGCCCCTCCGCGCGCTTGCCATTCAGCACGGTCGACACCCTTCGCTGCGCTCGGGGCAGGCTCCAGTCGATCGCTACAGGAGGAGAGGCTCCGAAAACCAGTCGGGAGGGGACACGAAGGAATCGTGTCCCCGATTACACCCCGAAATACTTCGCGTCCGGGTGATGCACCACCAACGCCGAGACGCTCGCCTCCGGATCCATCATGTCGCCCTCGGTCAGCTCGACGCCGATGTCGGCCGGAGCCAGCACCTCGAAGAGCTGTTGCTGTCCCGAGAGATCCGGACAGGCCGGGTACCCAAAGCTGTAGCGGCATCCCCGGTAGCGGTTCGAGAACCGGTCTCGCACGGTGAACTCCTCCGGGTCCGGGAAGCCCCAGGCCTCGCGCAAGCGTCTGTGCACCAGCTCGGCGGCGGCCTCGGCGGTCTCGATCGCGAGCGCCGCGTAGGCGTGGCTCTTCAAATACTCGCCCTCGTGCTTCCAGGCCTCGACGCGGTCGCGCACGCCCTCGCCCGCCGTGGTCACGAACAGAGCGACGTGGTCGTCGTCGAGGACGTAGTCCGAAAGACAGAGACCGTCGGCGCCGGCCTGTCGGGGCAGCTCCCACTCGGCAACCGGCAGGTCGCCGTCGGGCACGTAGAGCAGGATGGTATTGCCTTCGCTCCTGGCGCGAAAGAACTGCCACACCGCCCGGGCCGACATGGCGCCGTCGCGCGCGAGAGCCTTGAGCTCGTCCACGACCGCCTCCAGCTTGGCAAGCTTCTCGTCGCCCTGCTCCGCCAGTCGTTTGACCGAGCCTTTCAACCCCAGGTGCTTGGCGAAGAGCATCTGCGCGTTGAGCTCGGCCCAGACCTCGTCCAGATCCAGCTCTCCGACATGCCGCTCTACGTCGGGGGGCGACGGCACCTCGATGTCGACGCGGACCAGAGAGCTGCGCTCGGTCGACGCCGCGGCGGCCTTCTCCTTGGCCTTGACGTCCGCCCGCGCCGCCTTGTCCTGGGCGATCAGCTCCTCGACGCCGGCTTCGAGGGCGGGCCGCTTTTCGGCGTCGGTGAGCCTCTCGACAAGATCCAGGCCGTGCATCGCGTCCTTGGCGTAGGTGCAGAGTCCACCGTATTCGGGTGCGATTCGCAGGTGCGTGAAGCGCCGTGTCAGCGCTGCTCCCCCAACCAGAAGGTCGGTGTCGATTCCGACGTCGCGAAGATCACCGGCGGTCAAGACCATCTGCTGGGCGCTCTTGACCAGGAGACCCGAGAGCCCGATGAGATCCGGCTCGTGCTCGCGGGCGGCCTGGATCAGCTGTTCGCTCGGTACCCTGATTCCCAGGTTTACGACCTCGAAGCCATTGTTCGAGAGCACGATGTCAACGAGATTCTTGCCGATATCGTGCACGTCACCCTTGACCGTCGCCAGCAACACCTTGCCGCGCGAGGAGCTCTCGGTCTTCTCCATGTGCGGCTCGAGGCGAGCCACCGAGGCCTTCATGACCTCGGCGCTCTGCAGCACCTCGGCGACGATCAGCTCGTTGTCGTTGAACAAGCGACCGACCTCGGCCATCCCGCCCATCAACGGACCATTGACGATGTCGAGAGGCGTCGGCCAGCGCTCGTCCTCGAGCGCCTCGTCGATGTCTTCTTCGAGGCCCTCCTTCGAGCCCTCGATCACCGCCCGCGACAGCCGCTCGTCGAGCGGCAGCTCGGTCCGTGGCTGCTGGGCAATCGCGGATTTGCGGCCGCGGAAGTGGGCCGCGAAGTCGGCGACTGCCTGGTCGGCTGCCTCTACGCCGCCGGGTTCGAGGTAGATCAGAGCGTCGGCCAGCCGGCGCTCTTCTTCGACGATCTCCGCATACCGGGCCAGACGTTGGGTGTTGACGATCGCCGCGTCCAGACCGGCCTGGGTCGCGTGGTAGAGAAACACCGAGTTGAGCACCTCGCGCCCGGAGATCGGCAGGCCGAAGCTCACGTTCGAGATCCCGAGAATCGTCTTGGTCAACGGAAACTCGGCCTTGAGTGCGCGCACGCCTTCGATCGTGAGGTTCGCCGAACCGATATAGGCCTCGTCGCCGGTGCCGCACGGGAAGACCAGAGGATCCCACCAGATGTCCTCCGGCGCCACGCCGAACTCCTCGGTGAGCAGCTCATAGCTCCGGCGGGCGACCTCGACCTTGCGGTCTGCGGTCACGGCCATGCCCTGCTCGTCGATGGTCCCGACGATCAACGCGGTGCCGAACCGCCGGGCGAGCGGCACGACCTCCTCGAACCGCTTGCGCCCGTCCTCGAGGTTGATCGAGTTGAGAACCGCTTTTCCCTGGCAGTACTCGAGCGCGCGCTCCATCACCGCGGCGTCGGTCGAGTCGATCATCAAGGGCACCTTTACCAGACGCACCACGTGCGCCAGAAGCGCCTCCATGTCGGCGACCTCGTCGCGATCCGGATCCTGCATACAGATGTCGATCACCTGGGCTCCGCCCTTCACCTGAGCCCGTCCGACCTCGGCGGCGGCTTCGTACTCGCCCTCGGTGATCAACCGCTTGAACTTGCGGCTACCGAGAACATTCGTGCGCTCGCCGACGAAGAGCGGGCGATTGTCGGCGGTGAGCTCGACGCCTTCGATGCCCGACACCAGGCTTCGCTGATGGCGTGCCGGAACCTGGGGCCGGTGACCGGCGACGAGCTCCGATAGGGCGGTGACGTGCGCCGGCGCGGTGCCGCAGCAGCCGCCGACCAGATTGAGCCAGTTGTGGTCCAGGAACCGGCCGATGACCTCCATGAAGTGGTCCGGGCCCTGGTGGTAGAGGCCGTCCTCGTCGGGCAGGCCGGCATTCGGCACGCAGGCCACGCGAGACCTGGACAGCTCCGAGAGCGTCCGCAGGTGCTCGGTCATGAGCTCGGGTCCGGTGGCGCAGTTGAGGCCCACGTAGAGAAGATCTCGATGCAGCAGCGAGATCGCGAGCGCTTCGGCGTCCTGCCCAGCGAGCATCGTGCCGGTGGTCTCGATCGTCACGGACACCGCCACCGGCAGCCGCCAGCCGGCTTCGTCCGTCGCGCGGTCGATGCCGAGCAGCCCGGCCTTGATGTTGCGCGTATCCTGACAGGTCTCGAGCAACAGGTAGTCGGCGCCCCCTGCGATGAGACCTGCCGCCTGGACGCGGAAGTGCTCGATCAGCTCGTCGAAGGTGACGCCGCCCGTCACCGAGATCGCTGTGGTCGTCGGCCCCATGCTGCCGCAGACGAAGCGCAGCCGGCCGGGCTCGTCGAGCCGCGAGCACGCCTTTCGAGCCAGCTCGGCGGAAAGCCGGTTGAGCTCGAACGCCTGATCCGCGAGCCCGTACTCGGCGAGCACCAGCGGCGTGCCTCCGAACGAGTTGGTTTCGACGATGTCCGCGCCCGCTGCGAGATAGACCGCGTGCAGGCGCTCGACCACGTCGGGACGCGTCGCGCAGAGGTTCTCGTTGCAGCCCTCCAGCTCCGGGCCGCCGAAGTCCTCGGCGGTCAGGTTCTCGTTCTGAAGCGCCGTTCCGGTCGCGCCGTCGAGAACCAGAATGCGCTCGTCGAGGGCCTCCAGCAGCGCGGCCTCACGCGCCTCCCGATCCTCGTGCTTCGCCACTGACAAGTTCTGTTCACTCATTGCTCGGGGTCCATCCAGATTCGGCCATACCAAAAGATCCGCTTCGTGCATCACGAAGCGGATCTTGGACCACCGGACAGTTGATTGCCGCCTTCCGGCGACCGCATCCCCGCTCCGTTCTTTCGTTCCGAGCGAGATGGCACCTTGGGTGTCCGCCCCAGGTTGCCGCGTCCGGTCTCTTCAACCGAACCACTCCTGATGCGCGGTCAGCCTAGCCCAAGGCCGGAGGAGGTGTCAACCGGGAGGCGAGACTCGGGCCGCGGCGGCGCTAGACGTCGAGGCCGTCGAGGAGCATCGACACGGCTTTCGAGCTCTGCATGACGTAGAAGTGAACCGACGGAACGCCGTGGTCAAGCAGCTCCTCGGTCTGGCGCCGGGACCAGTCGACTCCGGCCTCGAGCACCTCTTCCTTGCTGCCCGCGGCTTCGACCGCATCGGCGAGCCCGGCGGGGATTTCGCAGTGAAACAAGCTCGGCAGGCTCTTGATGTGCTTACGCGTGGTCAGGATCTTCAGGCCCGGGATGATCGGTACCGTGATTCCGGCCTCTCGACAGCGCTCGACGTATCGGAAGTAGTGCTCGTTATTGAAGAACATCTGGGTCACGATGTACTCGCCGCCTGCTTCGACCTTGGCCTTGGCATAGCGGATGTCGGAGTCGAGATTGGGCGCCTCAAAGTGCTTCTCGGGGTAGCCGGCAACGCCGATGCAGAAGTTCGAAGGCTCGGCGTCGAGGAGGATCTCGCCCTCCAGGTAGTTGCCCTTGTTCATCTCGTCGATCTGAGCAACCAGATCGACGGCGAACTGGTTGACGCTGCGCCCGGGCTGAAGCGGCTTCTGGAAGCCGATGTCGTCGCCTTTGATCGCCAAGACGTTGTCGATGCCGAGATACTTGAGCTCGATCAGGAAGTCTTCGGTCTCCTCGCGCGTGAAGCCCTCGCACAACACGTGCGGTACCGCATCGCATTCGTATTTGTTCTGGATCAGCGCGCACAGTCCGAGCGTCCCCGGACGCTTGCGCTTGATGACCCGCCGAATCCCGTCCTTGGTCTCGTGATAGATCACCTGAGCCGAGTGACTGGTGATGTCGATGAACGGCGGCTTGTAACTCGCCAGGTCCTCGGTGAGTCGAAGGAGCTTCTGGAGATTGCCGCCACGCAGGGGCGGAATGATCTCGAAGCTGATCAGCGGGTCCTTGGCCCGATCCAGGTGTTCGATGACCTTCATCGTCCGGAGCGGGAGTATAGGTCACCGATCGGGCCGAGCGCGACCCGCGCGTGCGCCCAGCCAGATCCCGAGGCAGCCGAAAACGAGGTCGAGCGGCTCCGCATGGCGAAGCGGGACGAACAGCTGACCCAGCTCCAGAGCGACACAATAGGCCACCAGAGCTACGAAGAGTCGCTGCCAACGAACTCGACCGGCGCTTTCGGAAACCGCGGCCGCCCGGGTAGTCAGCCATGCCAGCACCAGAAACAAAACAAAGTGCACGACCAGCTCGAGGATGGTCTCGACCAGCGGCGGCAAGAATGGCTCCCTGCCGGCTTCGCTGCCTGGCATGAGTAACAGGACCGCGGTCAGCAATGCCCACGCCCAGGCCGCGAGACGAAAGCTCCGGGGGCTCAGTCCGACCATGCCGCATATCCTAAGATGTCGGCCCTGAGCCGGAACCCCATGCGGCAAACACTCGTCATCCGAATCGCGATTGCGGCGGCGGCGCTACTGGTCGCGGCCTGGAGTACCGGCCACTACCTGGCGCTGCGCAATTCGACAACCGAGCTGATCGCGCGGCTAGAGGCCTTCGGAACGGCGGCCCGCAGGCCCGGCGCCGCTCGCGACGTGCGCACCGAGACCGACCCCGTGCGCGCCGGTCTCAAGGCCGCGCGAGCCCTCCTGGCCGAGGAACTGGATCGGCGATGGCTGGCCGAGCTCTCTCCGGCCGAGCGGCAGGAGGCCCTCGACCAGGGCGAGGCCAAGCTCGAGCTCGCCCGGGATCTGGCACTGGAGGCACTCGAAACACGGCCCAGCTCATGGCACGGCCTGATGATTCTGGGCGGCTCACGCTACCTCCTGGCCAGCCGCGGGAACGCTCCCGGGCGCTGGACCAGTCGCGCGGGTTGGGAGCGACCTCTCTTGGCGGCGATCGAGAGGGCGCCATATCAGCCGGAGCCCAAGCGTGTACTCTCGGCGGCCTATCTCAGCGAGTGGTCGATCGCGGACGAGGCCGAGAGACGGGCCATCCTCGCGGTGCTCGAGGACGCATTCCGCGATCTGGACACCCTCGACCAGCTGCTGCCGGCATGGCTCGCGAAGGCCAGCTCGTTCGAACAGGCGCTGTCGGTGATCCCTTCCGACCCACGCGCCTGGCGGCAGCTCGAAGCGCACTACCGCAAGCGCGAGGACTGGCGCAGACTGGCTCGGGTTCTCGAGCGCTGGAACCAATCGCTTCCGCGCCACCTGGCGGGGAGGCTGGATGCGGCACGGGAGCTCATCGAGGCGGACGAGGGCGATCCGGCGCGCTACATCCTGATGACTGCGCTCTCCGATACCCCGGTCAGGAACGCCTACGCGCCGTTCCTGGAGGAGGCGATCACGCTCTTGCCCCCGGGTCCGGTCTCGGACCGACAAGCCGGCGTCCTGCGCCGCTGGCTGGACTGGGCGTTCGATCAGTGCGTGATCGCCCAGTGCCCATTCGCGGAGACCGCGGCGCGGCGGCTGACCCGTCTCGCTCGCGAGGCGGCCCCGAGCCGGCGCGCGAGGTCGGCTCTCATCGCGCGCAACCTGGCCGAAGCCGAGGCCATCGAGGAGCGCGCCATGACCGCAGCCACCGAGGAGTGGCTGCCGTATCTGCTTCTGAAGGCCTTGCACCTGGCCCGCAGCGGCGACCACGACCGTTCCCAGCGGGTTCTGGCCGGCCTGCCAAACTCGGGAAGATACCGGGCGCTGGCCGAACATGTCCGGCGAGCCGTGGGCGCCACCGCATTCGGCGGTTCCCCGGACTCCGGCTGGCTCGGCGACGCCAACAGCAAACGGCGCGAATGGATAGTCACCCCCATGCCAGCTCGGCTCGTGGTCCCCTTCGAGTACGTCGGCGCCGGCGGCGCCACACTGGAAGTCCGGGTCAACGGCGCGTTGGAAGGCTTCTATGGAATCGGGGCCGGCTCGGTGCTCCGACTCGAGCCTCCGGAGAATTCGGCCCTGGTGGTGCTCGAGCTCGAACGCGAGGCCGGCGCCAACTTCCGCCCGGCAGGCTCGATCTGATCTCGCTCGGACGCATCGGCGCCGGTGGCCAGCGCCGAGCCCGTCAGGAGCGCCGCGAACAACGCGTTGGCGGGAAGCGACAGCCCGAAGTCCAGGAATTCGTGGCAGCCGATCGCGGCTAGCCCTCCGAGGACGCCGAGGACGTAGAGACGATTCTCGGAGCCGATCGCGCTGCGATAGCGAGTCTTCAGATCCCGCACGGTCAGTGCCCCACCAACGAAGAGAAGGGCCAGACCCACGAAACCACCCGAGATCAGCAGCTCGAGATAGTCGTTGTGAGCCCGCGCCCAGGTAATCCGAGCAATCCCGGTCTCCTGCACCAGCGCGTACGACTCCCGAAACGCGCCCAGGCCCGTGCCGACCACCGGCGACACCCCGACCAGCGCGGCGGACTCCCGCCAGACCGCGGCTCGTGGGCTGGCCGCCGCGTCATATAGGCTGGTGGCGAGCAGCCGGCCGAAGGCCCGCTCGGTTCCAACCCAGCTCAAGAACGCTCCGGCCAGTAGCACCAGACACGCCGCGACCACCAGGGGGCGTCTCAGCCGGGGCCGGAACATGAGGGGACCCATCACGACCGCGAGACCCACTGCCGTGGCCACGACTGCCGCCCGAGAGCCGGTCAAGGCGATACCGGCGAACAGAATCAGAGCCAGAGCTCCCAGGGCGGCGACTCCGAACAGACGTTGCTCGTCTCGGCCCTTCCATGCTCGGCTCGCGCTCACCCAGACGATAGCCGCGATGCACATGACGACGTTGACTTCGAGAAGCAGAGCGACGTGGTCCGAGTTGGCATACGAGCCCAATAGCCTTGGAACCTCTCCGGCCAGAAAAGAACGCGCACCCAGAATCACCTGGGAGATGGCGGCCGTCAGCCCGGCGACCACCAACCAGCGGCGACGTCTTCGGCTGCCAAAGGCCGCGGCGGCTGCGGCGACCGCGGCGGCGAGGCAAACCAGCTCGACCGCGACTTGCCGAGAGATCGCGGGTGTCAGCGACACCGGCAGCCTGGTCGGCACCTCGAGACCGGCCGCATTCGCGGTAACGCGCGCCAGCGCGAGCCGATCCGAAGAGAGGAGCTCCACCGCCGCCGCCGGCAACGGAACAGATTGCGCCAATGCGAGTGCCGCAAGGCCACCGAGGAGCACGAGAGGCCCCCGCACGCTGCCCCAGCGCAAGCCTGTAGGCGCCGGCATGGCCATCGCGGCGAGCGCTGCGACAGCGACCAGCTGCGAGAGAAGACGGCCCAACGGCGTCACGCCGCCGTGAAGCCATGCCAGCAGCACAGCCTCCAGGCAGAAAGTGATCGCGACCGCGACTTTCAAAGGCGGTATCATGCGCCGTCCTCCGAGCACTCCGGGAGGATATCGGTATCAAAACCGCCAAAGAAACTCCGATGAGGCGCTCACTCCTAGGAACTCTCTCGCTGATCGTGCTCGGCACCGGCCCCCTCGCCGCCCAGTTCGTTCAGCACCTGCCTGCCGGATCGCTGGCGACTCGTGCCGAAAGCGCGGCCGAAAGCGCGAGGAGGAACTCGGAGAATGCGCCTTGGAAGCTCGGCAAGCTGGCACTCGACCCCCGCTTCAGCGTGCGCGATCTCGGCTACCACGAGAACGTCTTCGCGAACGCCGGCGAAACGTCTGCCGTGAATGACTTCCGCGGAACGGTCGGAGCCGGCCTGGCAGCGTATTTGAATCTCGGCAGCAAATCGCTCGCGTCGGCCTTTGTCACTCCGGAGTACTCCTGGTGGCGGGACCAGGACGAGCTCAGCCGGTTCAACACCAGCTGGGGCGTCGGATGGTTCGGCTTCTTCAACAATCTCACGGCGACTGCACGGTTCACGGTCAAGGACCAGGAGCAACCGCTCAGTGACGAAGTCGAGGCACCGGTCCGGATCGAGGAGGAGACTGGCGAAATCCGAGCAGAGCTCTCACTGAGCGAAGCCTTCGGGATCGTGGCGTCGGCGACCTCGACCAATTACCGTCACGCAACCGGGGCCGACTCGTTCGTACCGGGGCTGGTCGCCTCGAGCCTCGACCGTGATTCCGAGACTCTCTCTACAGGCGTGATCCTCAACCTTCGCACGTGGAAGCTCGGCGTCGGACTCGAAAGTTCAGAGGTGGATGTGCTCGTGGATCCCGAAGGGCGGTCGAGCACGGGCGATAGTCCGTTCGCACTGGTGGAGTATCAATCCGAACGGATCGAGCTGGAGCTGACCGCACTCGAGCGCGAAGTCGAGTTCGCCAATCCCGCTCTGGGCCGTGAAGAGCTCAAAGCTGGCAACGCCCGGCTCCGTCTACGGCTGACGCCGGCGACCTCCCTGAGCCTCTATGGCGCCAGATCCCTGGCGCTGGCGGCTCTGGAGGCGGACGGCTACGTCGTTCAAGATCGCTTCGGGGCCTCACTCACCAGCGAGCTGGCGAGTCGCTTCGAGGTGACCGTACTGGCGGAAACAGGAGAGTCGGAGTTCCGGGAGCCCGATCCGAGCGACAGAAGGGATGCTCTCTCGGTCCTCGGCGCCGTTTTGCTCTGGAAAGCCAGGCCTGAACTCGGGCTGCGCGTCAGCATTCGGGAGGTGACCTGGGACTCGAACCTGGACGCCTTCGACCGATCCCAGCAGTATCTCGGAATCGACCTCGTGCTCGGCACGGGACTGTTTCCCTGGTAACACTGGGGGGCCAAAAGTCCCGCTATAATCGACGGATGCGGAGGCGACTCCTACGGCTCGGCTGGGTCGTTGTGCTTTCGGCCACCTTGGCTTCTGCGACCACCGCCCAGGCGGGCTCGGGATCTCCCGGCTACCGGATCGGTCCGCGCGACGTCGTCCGGGTGGACGTCGTGGAGGACAACTCCCTCAATCTGGAACGAGCGCGGGTCAATGAGAACGGCACAATCGAGCTTCTTCACGTCGGACCGGTGACAGTCGGGGGAATGACCGAGATCGAAGCCAGAGCCGCGATCGAGGAGAGTCTGGGTCGCTATCTCCAGCGGGCGACGGTCAAGCTCGAGATCCTGGAGTTCCGGTCCAAGCCGATCACGATCCTGGGCGGTGTGCTCAAACCCGGGCCGCTGGACGTGTCCGGGCGCTGGACGCTACTCGAGGCCATCATGGAGGCCGGCGGGCCCGGACCCAACGCCGGAAAGACCGTACTGATCACTCGCAGAGCACCCAATGGACTGTCGGATCAACTCACCGTGGACCTCCAGACGCTGATGGAGGGCCTGGACCCGCTGGTCAACATCCCGCTGTACGCGAACGACCTGGTCACAGTCGCCATCGCACGGGACGTGACGGTCTTTTGCATCGGCGAGCTGACTGCCGCCGGCGCCATTACATTCTCCAACTCCGAGCGGGCGACACTGCTCGCTGCGATCGCCCGAGCCGGAGGGCTGACCGATCGCGCCGCAAACAAGATTCTGGTGCGAAGAACGGAAACCGGAGAAGAGATCACGGTCTCCTGGAAGAAACTGCTCGCTGGAAGAACTGCCGACGTGGTTCTCTATCCTGGCGATTTCGTCATCGTCAAGGAGTCGTTCTTTTGAAGCGCGACGAGATCTTGTTGAGCCCTGACGATCCGCTGCGCTCGCCGAGCCATCAGTTCGGCGTTTCGGTCCGCGAGTACCTGAACGTCGTCGTCGGGAGATGGCGACTTATCGCGGCGATCTGCGCGCTCACTCTGGGTGCCGGGCTGCTCCACTTCTATTTGACGCCTCGGCTCTACCGGGCGCAGACGCTGATCCAGATAGAGCAGCGGAGTCCTCTGGCGCTCGGCCGGGACTCCAATCCCTTCCTGGAGGCGTTTCTCACGCAGAAGTACTACCCGACGCAGTACCGGCTCCTGAAGAGCCGGGAGCTGGCCGAGCGAGTAGTCCGCAATCTCGATCTCAACAACGATCCGCGCTTCGGCTCGAGCTCGTCACCGGCCAAGTTCACCGAGGGAGCAGACGAGGCCGCCCAGGCAAACCTGGCACGCCGCATCCTGGCCGGGCTGACCGTTCGACCGGTTGCAGCGACCGAGCTCGTGACGATCGACTACGTGGGAGCGGACCCGGTCCTCGCCGCGGAGTTGATCAACACTCTGGCCAAGGAGTTCATCAACTGGAATCTCGAGAACCGCACCAATGAAGTGGACAGGGCCTCGCGCTTCCTTCAGACCGAGCTTCAGACCCTGCGCCAGGAGATCACGGAAAAGGAGGGCCAGCTCGAGGACTACCGGCGGCGCTCGGACATCGTGACCTTGGATCCAGCCTCGAACCTGACCCTGAGGAGCCTCGAGCGGCTCAACAACGACCTGATTGCCGCTCAGGCCGGACGCAGGGAGAAGCAGGCGCAGCTACGCGAGCTCGAGTCGCTGCCGCGAGCCAGTGTCGCCGACGAAGAAGCTAACGGCCTGATCTCCGAGATGAGGAGAACTCAACTGCGGCGCCAGAACGAATACAACACCAAGCTCCAGGTCTACAAGCCCGACTGGCCCGAAATGGTCGAGCTCCGAGCGACGATCGACGAGAGCGAGCGAGCGATCAATCGGGAGATCGAGAAACAGTACGGGGAGGCTCGTAGACGCAAGCAAGCCGAGTATCAGACCGCTCTTCGTCAGGAGCGCGCTCTCGAAAGCGAGATCGCGCGGGTCAAGTCGGAAGCCTTGGACCTCAACTCGGTCTCGGTCGAGTACAACAACCTCAAGATGGAGATCAGTGCCCGCCGGGATCGACAGGACACTCTCCTTCAGGAGCTGGCCACCGCCGACATGTCGGCGCGGATGTTCAGCGAGCGCGAGTCCAACATCCGGGTCATCGAACGGGCGCTGGTGCCCTCGAGTCCATTCCGCCCATCTCTGCGATTGGATCTGGCGAGCGGACTCACTGCCGGCGTCGCGTTGGGAATCGCACTCGCTCTGCTCCTCCACTTCATGGACCGAACGGTGAAGACTCCGGAGGAGCTCGAGCGGCTTCTGGGCCTGCCGCTACTGGGCGTGATCCCCGACGCCGGCGAAAAGAGCCGAGGCTATTCCTACTATGGCTACGGCCGGCCGAAGCCGAAGTCGGCGGGGACCGTCGACCGGTCGCAGCCAAATCAGGTCGAGCTGATCCCGGCACTCCACCCCAGACTCGCGGTTTCCGAGTCCTACCGTTCGCTGCGTACCGCGGTGCTCTTATCGAGCGCCGAAGAGCTGAAAGTCGTTTCGATCACTTCCGCCGAATCGGGAGAGGGCAAGACAGCTACCGCTTCCAACCTGGGCGTAGTCATGGCCCAGCTCGGCAAACGTGTTCTGATCGTCGACGCGGATCTGCGCAAACCTAGCCTGGCCAAGATCTTCAACGTCTCGAATCGAACCGGTCTGGTGCACTACCTCACCGGCACCGCACGACCGGAATCGCTTTGTCTGGCGACGTCGCAGAAGGATCTGTTTCTGTGCCCTGCCGGGCCCCATCCGCCCAACCCGTCCGAGCTTCTGGCCTCGGAGCGCATGAACAGTTTCCTAGAGTTCGCCTCGAAGGAGTTCGATTTCGTGATCGTGGACTCGCCGCCGGTGCTGGCGGTCACCGACGCGGTCCTCATCGGCGGCAAGTGCCAGGGCACCGCGCTCTGTTTCCGCGCTCACAAGGTCGAGCGTGCGAGCGTCCATGCCTGCAGAAACCGCCTGCAGCTCTCGGACGTTCGAATTCTCGGAGCGGTCCTGAATCGCTATTCGCCCTCTCGGTCAGGATACGGCGGCAAGTACGACTACTACTACGACTCGTACGGCGAAGAGACCTCTTCAGCCGCCTGATGATCGACATCCATTCGCACATACTTCCGGCGATCGATGACGGCGCCGGGAGTCATGACGTGGCCGTCGAAATGTGCTGGCGAGCCGCTCGCGACGGATGCACGACTCTGGTCGCGACGCCGCACCAGAGGACGTCCACCTGGTGGAATTGCGAACCGAGCGAGCTCAACGGCAGGTTCGAGGATCTCCGGTCCGCGGTCGGCGATCAGATCGACCTCCGGCTGGGCGCTGAGATCCGGATCGATGGACGTCTTCTGGAGGCCGTTGCAGACCTGGAGGCGAGCGGCGTGCTTCCCCTTGCAGGCAGCAGGTACCTTCTGCTCGAGTTCGACCGGCGCGGCATGGGAGGACTGGACCCGAAGGCCCTTACCCACGAGCTGCGACTGCAGGGATGGAGGCCGGTGTTCGCTCACCCCGAGTTCATCCCGGAGCTCGCCTCCGACCCCGCTCTGATGCACCGGCTGATCGAACACGGTGGCCGATTCCAGCTGACGGCGATGAGCCTGACCGGCGGGTTCGGGCGCCGCAAGCGGGCGCTGGCCGAGGGAATGGTGAGAGACGGGTTGGTACACTTCGTCGCGAGCGACGCTCACGACCTGTCCCACCGACCCCCCGGCTTGCGCCAAGCCCACCGACAGTTGACCCAGACCTTCGGCGAAAGCGTCGCGAATCGACTGATCCTCGAGAATCCCCTCGCGATTCTCGAGGATCGTCCCGTCGAGGCGAGCGCATGCTGAATCATCCGGCCGAGGTCAAAGGCGACGGTGGCTCCCGACGGCTTTCGATCGCGATACTCGGCCTGGCCGCGATGCTCGTTCCCCCGAGCTGCCTACGGGGGACGGTCGATCCGTTCTACTCGAGCCTGCTCGAGCGTGGCGTGCGGAATCTCGAAGCGGGACGAGCGGCCGAAGCGGCGCGCGAGCTTGAGGTCGCCTGCTTCGGGCTACTCGAAGATGCAGCTCCTTTGACCGGTTGCTACGTGCAGCTCGGCCGGGCCCTGGCCGCCACCGGCGATCAGGCCGAGTTGCGCAAGACGATGAACCACATCGTGAACCTCCAAGCGCGGTTCGGTACGTACTCCGGAATGGCCGACGCTGGCCTCAAGGCCGCATTCGAACGAGCACTGCTAGAGGCACTGGCGCCTGGCGAGCTGACTTCGTTTCCCTTGTTCGCGCCACGGCCACAAACGTCGGAGGTAACGCAGGCCGAAGAGCCGCAGTCTCCGCGCCAGCGGCGCAGACTCCTCGAGAGCCTGCTCGAAGCCGATCCTGACGATCGAGCGGCTCTCTGGGAGCTGGCGCAGCTCGAGACTTCGAACGGCAAACCAAAGCGCGCGGCGGAGCTGCTCGACCGGATTCTGGCCAACCAGCCCGATGACCTCCCGGCGCTCTGCAGGCGAGCCGGAATTGCGGTCGCCCGAAGAGAGTGTGCGCCGGCCCTCGCCGGCCTGGGACCATGCGCGGGTCTCGAAGAGGACGACGAGCGGGCTGCGTTTCTCCTGAGGTGCCTCGTGTCCACCGAGCGTCACGAGGACGCTCGGTCGCTTCTGGCCAGCCTACCGGAGGAGCGTCGGCGGGCTCCCAAGGTCGCACGGACGGCCGCCAGGATCCCGCCTTCCGACGGTTCCTTGGAGTCG
The DNA here is from genome assembly GCA_046756565.1 of Thermoanaerobaculia bacterium. Lineage (GTDB taxonomy): Bacteria > Acidobacteriota > Thermoanaerobaculia > Multivoradales > JAHEKO01 > CALZIK01. Next base: position 30,617 of record JBHHWO010000029.1, read on the forward strand.
TCAGGCGACCTCTCTGAAGAGCCGACCACGGCGATGCCGAGCCAGGTCCCGGCTCCGGTCGACTCGACCGAAGTAGCGCCCGAATCCGCCGATACCGATGCGGCCCAACTGGCTCTGGAAGGCGACGCCGAAGCAGCCGACCTGAGATCCGAAGAGTCGTCTGAACTCGTCGCAACGAGCGTCGCCGAAGCCCCTGACTCGTCACGTCCTCGGGTCGACGGCCCGCTCGAGGAACGGCTCCGTGGCCTCCGCGCCGAGATCGAGGCCGCCCGGGTCCGGTCGGACCTGGCCGGACCCATGAGCCGGGCCTCGGCGCTGGCTCACGAGCTCCCGGACGCGCCGGAAGTGCAGCACCTGGTGGCCGAGATCGCGTTTCGCTCGGCCGACTACTCGACCGCCGTGGCCTACTTTACGCGTGGAGGACGTCCGAGCGCCGACCAGCACGTTCTTCTCTTCTTTCTGGCGGTCTCGCTCTTCGAGACCGGCGACGGTGAGGGAGCCGAGCAAGCCCTTCGGGAGGCTCTGCCCAGAATCGAAGCCTCCCAGCCATCCGAGTATGTGCGGTCCTATATCGACAGGATCCTGGGCACGCCGCCAGAGTGACCTGGTTCCTTGACGCCGCTGGCGTCCACCGCGTAACCTTACGACGATCGTGCCGATCCGGGCGATTTCGATCCCTGAAAGCCAGCATGAAAAGCAATAAGTCTTTGTTCTGCTTGGGCTTTGCGCTGAGTGCCGTTTTAGCCACGAGCGCCGCGGCTCACGAGATCACCGCCACATCCGTGGCCTGCCTGCCCAACGAGGTCAATACGGCGCTAATCGCCAGCGTGGATCCCGAGATCGACGGTAGCGAGCAGATGCGGCTCTACTTTCGGCGCCTCAACCAGACCGGGGCCTTCTACTGGGTCGGAATGAACTCGAAGGGTGACGGCAAGTACTGGACAGTGTTTCCCAAGCCCGAGGATCGCGAGCAGCAGGAGCTGTCCGACGAGTGGTACGAGATTCTGAAGGATCGTGACTGGATGGAAGGCCACGACCGGGATTGGCTCGAGGACTGGCTGGAGGAGCAGACCCACGAGGCCGCCGAGTACTATCTCGCGGTCACCGACGTCCAGGGCCACGAGCTCAGCCGAACCAAGACTCTCTTGACCCGTGTCCTGGATCGGGGCGAGTGCTCCGGCGCGCTCGACGCCTTCGAAACGGGCCAGTCGCGCAATCTGACGGTCGGCGAGACCACCGAGATCCAGGCGGGCAGAGAGGTCTTTCACTGGCTCTGCGACGGCATCGTGAGCCGCGTCGACGCGGACGGCGTCTTGCGGGGTGACGAGGTCTGCCGGGCGTGCGTCGTGGCCGGCTGGCTGCCGATCGCCACCGCCGCCGGCGCCATCGTGGCCGGGACGACGATCGAGACTCGCGAGCCGCGACGCGCTTCGGACATCCAGCCCTGACCGCTCGCGACCGTTCGGCCTGTTGGCACGGCCGCCGGGACCGGCTGGCGGGGGCCCCCGACTAGCTCAGGACAGGCTGGATGGCAGCTCTCGACCATCGCCTGGGAGATCTGATCGACGGCCGGGATGCGGCCGTCAGCGTGATCGGCCTTGGCTACGTCGGGCTACCCCTGGCGCTCGCGTTCGCCGAAGCGGGATTTCGGGTACTCGGGCTCGATCTCGACGCCGAGAAGGTCGACACCCTGAACCGCGGCGAGAGCTACCTTGGGGATTTCGGCCAGGAGCGGATCCGACCACTCGTGGATTCGGGCACGCTCTCGGCTACGACCGACCCGAATCGGCTATCCGAAGTAGACGTCGTGCTCATCTGCGTGCCGACTCCGCTCGCGGAAGACCGGTCGCCGGATCTCCGAGCGGTGGAGAACACGGCCCGCTCGATCCTGCCCAACCTGCGCGCAGGTCAGTTGATCGTGCTCGAGTCGACCACTTACCCAGGAACGACCCAGGATGTGGTGCGGCCGATCCTCGAGAGCGGTGGACTCGAGTGCGGTAGAGACTTCTTTCTCGCATACTCTCCGGAGCGCGAAGACCCCGGCAACTCCGAGTATCGCTTGGAGGCGATCCCCAAGGTCATCGGTGGCGTGAACGAGGTCTCCACCGAGCTCGCCGACCGGTTCTATCGAACCGTCGTTCCGAAGGTCGTCGCCGTGTCGAGCAGCCAGGTTGCCGAGGCCGCAAAGCTGACCGAGAACATCTTTCGGGCAGTCAACATCGCTCTCGTCAACGAGCTCAAGATCATCTTCGACGGCATGGGAATCGACGTCTGGGAAGTCCTGGACGCGGCATCGACCAAGCCGTTCGGATTCATGCGCTTCGATCCGGGACCGGGCTGGGGTGGGCACTGCATCCCCATCGACCCGTTCTACCTGGCCTGGAAGGCGCGGCAAACGGGCTCCGAAGCCCGATTCATCGAGCTTGCCGGAAAGATCAACACGATGATGCCGCGCTTCGTCATCGCCAAGCTCGAGCAGGCGCTCGCGGAGCGCGGTAGCCGCCTGGAATCGGCGCGCATCCTGCTGGTCGGTCTCGCCTACAAGAAGAACGTGGCCGACCCGCGCGAGAGCCCTTGCTTCGAGCTGATCGACGCTCTCCGGCGCAGGGGCGCCGAGCCGAGGTACCACGATCCGCTGATCCCCCGGGCGCCCGCGATGCGCAACTGGCCCGAGCTCGGGCCGCTCGAGTCCGAGCCGCTGACGGCCACGAGCCTGGCCTCTCACGACGCCGTGCTGATCGTCACCGATCACGACTCGATCGACTACGAGCTGATTGCCGAACACGCACGCCTTATCATAGACACGCGCGGCCGGTTCCCGCGGCCATCCACGAACACCGTCTCGGCCTGATGCCGAAGCCGCCGGCAAACGAATCGATGCCCCGTGTTCTGATCTCCACCTCGTCGTTCGCGGCAGTGTGCCGGGATCCCCTGGACGAACTCGAAGCGGCCGGGTTCGACTGTCTGCTCAATCCGCACGGAAGAGTGCTGACGACCGAGGAGACCCGCGAGCTGTTGAACGATATGGACGGGCTGATCGCCGGCACCGAGACCCTCAGCCGTGAAGTGCTGGCCGGAGCGCAACGGCTCAAGGTGATCTCGCGCATGGGATCGGGAACCGAGAACATCGATCTCGAAGCGGCGCGCGAGCTCGGAATCGATGTGATGACCACTCCGGCGCCCCACGCTTCCGCGGTGGCCGAGCTCGCTCTGGGCGGCATTATCGCGACACTTCGGCATCTTGGTGCGGCCGACCGGGATCTTCGAAACGGAATCTGGCGCAAACCGATGGGGCGTCTCCTGTCCGGCAAGACGGTGGGCATCGTCGGCACCGGCCGCGTCGGTCGAGCGCTGGTCGAGCTGATTGCGCCGTTTCGATGCCGCCTGCTGGCTGTCGACACCACGCCTGATCTCGAATGGGCCCAGTCCGTGGGAGTCGAGTATCGCGAGCTCGATCGCATCCTGGAGGCTGCCGACATCGTGTCGCTTCACGTACCGCTGTCGCCCGCGACCCGACAGCTTCTGGATCGCCGGCGCCTCGGATTGCTGAAGCACGGCGCCGTGCTTGTCAACTGCGCTCGGGGCGGCCTTGTCGACGAAGCGGCTTTGGCCGAGAATCTACACAATGGCCAGCTCGGCGGCGCCTATCTGGACGTCTTCGAAGCCGAGCCGTACTCCGGAGCCTTGATCGAAGCGCCCAACACCTTGCTGAGCCCGCACCTCGGCTCCTATGCCGCCGAGGCCAGGCTGGAAATGGAGCTGGAAGCCGCGCGGAACCTCGTCCAGGGGCTGTCCCGAGAGGCGGGAGGCGCTTGAGCCGCGCACTGGTGACCGGCGGCTCCGGCTTTCTCGGCAGCTTCATCGCCGACGAGCTCACTCGAGCCGGCTTCGAGGTGCGAGTTTTCGACCGGCGTCCCTCGCCCTATCTTTCGGACGGCCAGGAGATGATTCTTGCCGACACCCTGGACGCGGACAGTCTCCGAGACGCGGCCCAGGATTGCTCGGTGGTCTTTCACCTCGCCGCGTTGGCAAACCTCGACCGCGCCCACGGCGCCGCCCTCGAGTCCGCGGAGCAGAATATTCTCGGCACCCTCCACGCTCTCGAGGCCGCGCGCCACGCGGGGGTCGAGCGATTCGTTCTCGCGAGCACGATCTACGTGTACAGTCGCGCCGGCGGCTTCTACCGCTGCTCCAAACAAGCGGCCGAGTCGTTCGTCGAGGAGTATCACCGGCAGTTTCAGATCCCCTACACCATCCTGCGGTACGGGAGCCTGTACGGGCCGAGAAGCGACAGCTCGAACGGCGTCTTCCGGCTGCTCGAGGAAGCCTTCCGGACCGGCAGGGTGGTCCACCACGGCACTCCCGACGACACGAGGGAGTACATCCACGTTCGGGACGCGGCCAGATTGTCGGTCGAGGCGCTGGCCTCCGAGTTCGAGAACCGTCACCTGACCATCAGCGGGGCGCATCCGACCCGTTTGCGCGACCTGTTCGTCATGTTCGAGGAGATCTTGAGCAAACCGATCGAAGTCGAGTATCACAGCTCCCACGAGGGTACCGATGACCGCCACTACCGGGTGACTCCGTATGCCTATATGCCTCGAGCGGGACGCAAGCTGAGCGCTCACCACCACGTCGACATGGGGCAGGGCATTCTCGAGCTCGTCCACGCGATCGATCACGCCGGGAAGGCGGAGTGAACGCCGCCATCATCACCGCGCGCGCGGGCAGCAAGTCGATCCTGGACAAGAACGTCTTTCCCGTCGGCGACGCACCGTTGGTCAGCTACCCCGCCCGGGCGGCACTTCAAGCGACCGCGATCGAGCGCGTATTCGTCTCGACCGACGGCGATTCGATCGCGCGCACGTGCTCGGAGCTGGGGGTCGAGGTCATTCAGCGTCCGGAAGAGCTCGGTGGCGACACGGTCAACCACGGCGACGTCATTCAGCACGCGGTTCGCTGCGTCGGAGAGCGCCATCCGGAGCTCGAGAACGTCGTGCTGCTCCTTGGCAACACCGTAATGATCGACGCCGCGATCATCGATCATTGTCTGCAAGTCCTCGAAGACGATCCGGAGCTCGACTCGGCGATGACCGTGTGGGAAGCCGCCGACGACCATCCCCTGCGAGCCCTCGAGATACAGGACGGACTCCTGAGGCCATACGGCGACCCGGATCGGCAGGTGTCGACCGAGCGCCAGTCCTACCCGAAGGCCTACTACTACGACCAGGGGGTCTGGGCTTTTCGCAAGGGCTGTGTCGACCGACGCGACGGACCCAACCCGTGGTGGTGGATGGGCAAGAGGTGCCGGCCCGTCCTGCGAACATGGGTGACCGGGCGCGACATCCATACCGAGTTCGACGTGGGAATCGCCGAGTGGTGGCTGTCTCGCGAAAGGTCCGGCACCGGCTAGCGGTGCACAGCGATCCATGACCGAGGTGGACCGCTCTCCTGCCAGCGCGCCCGGCGCTCGCGACCTACCGGACCCGGCGGGCCTGCGCGCTGTGTTCTTCGACTTTGATGGGGTCATCCTCGAATCGGTCTCGATCAAAGACGGTGCCTTCAGAGATCTCTTCGCCCACCTTCCCGAGCACCTGGATCGGATCCTCGAGCACCACCGTGAGCACTTGGGCCACTCGCGATTCGAGAAGTTCGAGTGGGTCTACCGTAGGTTGCTCCGCCGACCCCTGGATGAAGGCGAGTCCCGTCGTCTCGGAGAGAGCTTCTCGAGGCGGGTCGAAGAACGCATGCTGTCGTGTCCGGCGGTGCCCGGAGCTGTCGAGCTGCTCTCCGCGCTACGTGGTCGGATCGAGTGCATGGTGGTCTCGGGAACTCCCCAAGCGGAGCTCGAACGACTCATCGACGGCCGCGATCTGCGCCGGTATTTTCGCGACGTGCGCGGAACACCTCCCGCCAAGGGCCGCCACTTCGTTGAGCTCCTGCACCGGTACCGGCTCGAACCGGAGGAGGTCCTGGCCGTCGGGGACGGGCTCTCCGACTATCGAGCCGCGCAGGACGCCGGGACCCATTTCGTCGCCCGCTCGTCGGCCTCGAGCGGACAGGACTGGTCGTCGATCCCGGTTCCCACGATCTCCGATCTGACCGATCTCTTCCCGCTCTTCGGGGTCCGAGCCGGTGTCTGAGCTTCCGCGCAGCCACCAGGCACCGGTCCCCGAAGCCATTCAGGAGGCGGAGTACCGCTTCCCGTATCACCACGTTCCCCGGCTGAGCGGAGCAGGATTCACACAGTCCGTCTCGGTGCGCTGGGGGTACCTCTACTGGTCCTATTTGAGCTTCGTTCTGTCCGTGATCGAGAAGCTCGAGCCGGCGTCACTCCTCGACGTGGGCTGCGGCGACGGGCGGCTCGTTTCCGAGGTGAGGGAGCGCATTCCCGCCATCGGAGCGCTGGGCATCGATACCTCGGCCCGCGCGGTGGCACTCGCTCGGGCGATGAATTCGGGTGGCGAGTTCCGCTCGGGCAAGCTCGGAGAACCGGGCTTCGTGACCGAGACCTTCGATGTGATCACCCTGGTCGAGGTACTCGAGCACGTGCCTCCTGCCGGGTTGCCGAGTCTTCGGCAGGCGCTGGCGCGAAGCCTGGCCGCCGAAGGCCGGCTGGTCGCGACGGTGCCGACCGAGAACATGGGCCAGCACCCGAAGCACTACCAGCATTTCAGTCTCGACTCGCTGGTCGCGGCGCTGGCGCCGGACTTCGAGCTCGAGAGCGCGACCTATTTGAATCGGCAGAGCCGCCTGTGCAAGGTGTTCGACCGACTGCTGACGAATCGCTACTATGCCGTTCGCGATCCGCGCCTCCTGGCATGGCTCCTCCGCGCGTATCGGCGCCGCTATCTACATGCTTCAGCGGACGACGCGATGAGGATCTGCGCCGTCTTCGAGGGCGCGACCGGAAAGTGAGATCTTGGCAGCTCGAGCCGAGCCGTCCCTGACCCAACGCGCGTTTTCGGGCGCGCTGTGGACGGCCTCGGGCTGGGGAGTGAGCGCGGTCTTCCAACTCGCCTTCGGAATCGCGATCGCGAGAATTCTCGGGCCGCGGATCCTGGGAATCTACGCCGCTGCGCTCGTCGTGATCCGGTTCTCCAACGTCCTTGCGAACATCGGTATCGGCCCCGCTCTCGTTCAGCGCGAAGAGATCACTCGCCGGCACATGCGAACTGGGATGACGCTGTCGTTCGGCCTCGCCCTTCTGATCGGTGCCGCGACTCTGGCCGGCGCCGCGGCCATCTCACGCTTCTACCGGATGCCCGAGCTCGACGCCGCCATCCGTCCTCTGGCCTTCGTCTTTCCGCTGCGCGGACTCGCGGTCGTGCCCCAAGCCCTGTTGCAGCGCGAGCTGGCCTTCCGGCGACTTGCGTTGATCGAGACACTCGCCTATTTATTCGGATTCGGGGTTGTCGGCGTGAGTCTGGCTCTTGCGGACTTCGGACTCGATGCGCTGATCCTCGCCACTATCTCTCACGCCGCCCTCGAGCTGGGGCTATTGGCCTGGTCGCGTCCGTTTCCGATCGCCCCGCAATTCGACCGAGCGGCGGCTCGTGAGCTCGTCGGCTATGGCGGCGGAATGACCCTGGCGGGAGTCTTCGGATTCCTCGCGTTTCAGGGCGACAAGCTGATCATAGGAAGGCTGTTGGGCGCGGCCTCGCTCGGGCTCTACTCCCGGGCCTACAGCCTGGTCGCGACCTCGACTCGCCTCTATCAGAAGATCGCGACCACCGCCTTCTTCCCCCTCCTGTCACGAGTCCAGGCCGATCCCGAGCGGCTCGGGAGGGGCCTGACCCGCGGCCTGGCTGTCAACGCCCTTACCGTGCTTCCCTCGAGCGCCGTGCTCTTTGCCATCGCACCGGAGCTGATCGAGACCCTGCTCGGAGCCGAGTGGCTCGGCGCGATCGGGCCGTTCCGGACCTTGGTTCTCTTCTTCTTTCTTCGGAGCGCGGCAAAGCTCTGCGGTCCGGTCGTGATGGCGCTGGGCCGGGTCTATCTGCTGGCCTCCATCCAAGGAGTGTTCGCGGCCCTGGTAGTGGCAGGCGCCTGGATCGGAGCGCGATGGGGCATCAGCGGCGCGGCTGCCGGAGTGGCGGTCGCGATCTGCGGCCACGCCGTTCTGCTCTTGCACTCCAGCCTGCGACTGACCGGCGCCGGCTGGCCCGAGGTGATCGCCGGCTGGTACCGCCCGCTCGTACTGGCCGCTGTGCTCGCCGCCGAGACTTGGCTCCTGATCGAACTCGCGAGCGTTTGGAGCCCCGTCTCCCTCGTGGTCGTGGCCGTAACACTCGGGGTTCTCGCCGTGACACTCCTGGCCGGGCTGCTTTGGGCACCTCGAGCCCTCCTCGGCGACGACGGGCTGGCCACTCTTCGGCAGCTCGGGCCGTTCAGACGACTCGAGAAGTGGATCTCGAGCCGCCTCGGGAGAGGCCGGGCGTGAAGCTCGCATATCTATCATCGAGCTACGTGCCTTCCCGGCGCGCCAGCGGCGTTCAGGTCATGAAGATGTGCTCCGCCTTCTCTCGGCTCGGACACGAGGTGACCCTCATCACCAAGCGCAACGTCGACCGCCAGGAACCGGGCGTGGAAGACGAGTTCGCGTTCTACGGAATCCACGCCGACTTCCTGCTCTCCAGGGTCTCCCGTCCCGGCTGGCCCGGCGGCGGACTCGTCTACGCCCTCGGGATTCTGCGCTTTCTGCGAAGCCGGCGTTCGAGCCTCGACCTTGCCTACTGCCGCGATCTCTACGGCGCCTGGCTGGCGACCCGGCTCGGGCTGCCGACGGTCTTCGAGGCCCACGAGCCTATGTCCGGCCCGGCACAGCGGCGGCTTCTGAAGTCGGTTCTGCGTGCGCCCAGCTTCCGGCGGCTGGTGGCGATCTCGAGCGCGCTCTCCCAAGAGTACCGGCTGGGATTCGCGGAGCTCGAAC